>CAZOPH010000306.1:0-1503 GCA_964581635.1 uncultured Smithella sp. | reverse complement strand
TCTTTCCGCTTTCCACTCCCATGACAAATAATTTCTTGGCCAGCCCGCCTTCTTCATTCATCTTTGTCCATAATCCGTCATATACTTTGTTAAAGACTCTGGGAACGGCCGTCATGAAGGTCGGTTTAACCAGCAGTAAATCTTCGGGGATGGTCGCTGCACTTCCCGCAAGTCCCATAGATCCACCCAGCAGGCAATACACAACAAGTTCCCCGAGCCCGAAAACATGCGCCCAGGGCAAGATAGACAGCGACGTATCATTTTCATTGATATCCGGGAAACAAACCGTTACGGCATGAGCATTGGAGGTAATGTTGGCCTGAGAAAGAAGCACGCCTTTGGGATCGCCGGTCGTTCCTGATGTATAAATCAGGACACAGATCGAAGACTGATCCGGATATATGCTTTTAACTTTCTTGGCTGCGCCTTTCTTTTCCAGATCCGCCATTGTATCCGGCCCATCGCCTTCCATGATGATAACTTTTTGCAAGGTGGGTATTCCCGAAAGGGCATCTTTTATTTTGGCGAATATTTCTTTTTTGCTGATAAAAAGCACTTTAATTTGCGCGTCATTGATAATGTATTTCCAAACCTGAGCCAGTTCTGCTTCATACATGGGAACAAACCGCGCATCCAGGCCGCTAGCGGCGAAAAAGCATACTGCCCAGTCTGTGCTGTTGTTGCAGATAATACCAACCGCATCATCTTTTTGAATACCCAGCTGACTCAAACCACTTCTCAAATTATCCACGCGTTTTCCGAAATCAGCATACGTGATCCATTCATATTGCTTCAATGTGTTATTTTTTGTCCCGAGAAAAGGTCTCTGTGGAAATTTTGCAACTGATTTCTCCAGTATTTCTACAATATTATCCGGTTTCATCAATTGATACATAAATTCCCTCCTCATATTTTAATAAGCGATTTTCTTTTCTAGTGATCTTGTGTGGCAGTATAGAGACAATGGGTTTTCTTGTCAATGTAATATAAGATTTATGATATTTCCTCAAAATAGGCATCCGTTATCCCGTCTAGAAGTTGAACCGCTCGAATTTTCACGACAATGATTTCGGTATCGAGATCATTAAATATATTTCTTAATTCGGCGTGTCTCTCAAACAATCGCGCCCACGCACTCGCCATCTTGTTTTCATCGATGTTTCTTTGAAATGTCCCCGAAATCGTCAGGGCTTTTGTGTGCGCCGAAGGGCTTGCACCGGCGTCCTGCCGGGAATCAACAAGGAGGCTGACGGAAGGATTGGTTGCGAGATTCCGGTATTTTTTCGTTTCCTTATGAGTTGCCATATAAATTTCGCAACAGTCGTCATCCGTCGCATACGACATTAATGAGCAGTGCGGTTCTCCTTCCGAAACAGTAGCCAGAACACATATCTTATTTCTTTGAATCAGCTCCTGAATATCTTTGCGCATCTTGCAGCTCCTTTATGACGAGACAAATTACGGAAAGGATTTTAGCACAAGATTAATTAAAATATTAAAAAA
>CAZOPH010000305.1:0-1508 GCA_964581635.1 uncultured Smithella sp. | reverse complement strand
TTTCGCGAAATTTCGGCATCCGGTCGTAGCGAATGGAATTAATCATTTCGTTCATGAAGGCTTCCGCAGACACATACATGACATTTAAATCAGGATGAGAGGCGTTCGTCATCAGACCAATCGCATTGAGCAGATGAGTTTTTCCTAAACCGGAACCCCCGTAAATAAACAGAGGGTTGTAATTTTTTGCCGGCTGCTTGGCCACGGCGATGGATGCAGCATGAGCAAACTGATTAGAAGGGCCAATCACAAATCGGTCAAATGTATAATTACTATTTAGATAGGAAATATTTTTATTCCTGATGGCCGGAGCAGAACCGTTGCTATTTTGGCCCTGTTCAAAGGGAAGGACGGCAGCTTCTTGTTTTTTTTCCTTTTCTTTACTCAACATAAAATCAATATCAACACTGATACCGACCACGCTGTGCAGAGTGTTTTTAATCATCGACAAATAATTATCCATCAACCAGTCCTTGAAAAATTTATTAGGGACGGATAGTTGAACACATTTATCTTCCATCGCCACGATTTTGATGGGTTTTATCCAGGTATCAAAATTCTGCTTTGATACTTTTTCCTGAATGATTTTAGTAGCTTTATCCCAAACAGATTCCATGATAAACCTTTTATAAACAATATTACCAACAGTTGTTAATAATCTTTGTGACTTTAATTACAGTTCATCCAGAAGGTAACGCGCCAGACGATTTAGTTCATCCATGGAGGTGTATGTAATTTCAATTGCACCTTTTTTAGATGAACCTTTTAGTTGCACCCGGGCCATGCATTTTGCCGTCAATGACTTCTCCAAATCAGCCATAAAACGATCTTTAACAACAATCTTTTTCTCCTCGGGTTTTTGTTTTAACTTAGTAATTAACTTTTCAGTTTCCCGGACATTGAGCTCTCGCTTCAAAATAATATCCAAGGCTGCAATTTGCTCTTCCTGAGCAGTCAGCGCCAAAAGACAGCGTGCGTGACCCGATGTGATCTTTTTTGCCACCAAAGCGGTTTTGGCTTTGAGCGGCAGCTTTAAAAGACGCACCGTGTTGGCAATGGTCGAACGGTCTTTGCCGACTTGAGCGGATATTAGCTCTTGGGAGAGGTTAAATTTCTCAATGAGTGTGACGTAGGCACCCGCTTCCTCCAGAGGATTGAGTTCTTCTCGCAGCAGATTTTCAATGAGAGATAATTCAGTGGCTTCCCGATCGGAGGCTTTCCGAATAACAATAGGCACCTCCTTCAGGCCTGCCGCCTGCGCCGCGCGCCAACGTCTTTCTCCGGCGATAATTTCATAGCCAGCATCAGCCTTACGGACAACAATCGGCTGAATGATACCGCTCTGCTTTACGGAAGCGATCAGTTTCTTCTGATCTTCATCGTTAAAATTTTTACGGGGCTGGTACGGGTTTGGACGCAACTCCTCAATTCCGCAGATGTTAGCCGTTGTTTGCTTACCGGTATCATTATCGAGCAGATCTGAAAAAATGGCGCCAAGTCCTTTTCCC
>CAZOPH010000304.1:0-1518 GCA_964581635.1 uncultured Smithella sp. | reverse complement strand
CGCCGAAACATTTGAACAGGAGTCTCCAGCACTTTCCCCTCTTTATCGCGCTTCAGGTAACGCCGCTCCAGAACGGTAATCGCATTTTTCGTTAACTCTGGAATAATGGGGGTGTAAGTCTTCTTTTCCATTGAGCTGAACTCCTTTGTATATGATTAAGAGGATTGTTAAATAATAAAAAACACTACATGTAGTATGATGAATTACATTAACCACAACATCTAGACGTTGTCAATAGAAGGAAATTAATTATTTTGAAAAGTAAAAAAAGGCGCATGGTTAGACGTGAAAAATTCCGGTGTGCGTTTTACGATGGGGGCGATAGCGGGATGTTTTTTGAATGTTTTTGTTAGAAATTTGCGGACATCCTGACGCTGCCAGCCTCCAGGATGGTGGAAGCTTTTGTATAATGATAAATCGCCTTCATAAAAATCCTGCGTGGCGAGGCTTTTCGCCTCCGGACTTCCTGCCGGTAAATTAAAAATTGCCAGATTCAAAAAGTCGATGCAGTCGGAATGTCGGCTGACAAAATCCATCGTCTTTCTGGCTCGGACTTCGGTTTCCGGTGGTGTGCCGAATAAAAAATAGCAATAAGCGGCAATACCGGCCTTCTTCAGGGACCTGAGCACGACCGAGACTTCGTGAAGATCAATACCCTTATTCAAAGATTCAAGGACATCTTGATCGCCGGATTCAATGCCGAGTTTTAACATTGCGCAGCCGCTTTTTTTCAACGCCCGACAAAAATCCTCATCCGTTAAATGCCGGGTGACACGGGCAAAACCATACCAGGGTGTGCCCGGCGGTTTCTCGGCCAGGGCTTGTAGCAATGCCGGTGCAATGGAGCTATCCAAAAGGTGAATCAATGATGGCTTTGTGTGTTGTGTCAGCGTCTGCAGTTCTTCCGTAACGCAGGCGGAGGGCAGAGGCAAATAGGGATTACCCTCGGCTTTCTCCGGGCAGAACGCACACTTTCGCCACCAACAGCCGCGCGCCGCGCTGTATGGCAGAATAAAACCGGGAGAAAGGTAACGATTTTCCATCAAAAGACGGTAATCCGTTGAGGAACTGCCCAGGCTATTTGTTATGCCCAAGAGCGTCAGTAATTTTTCTTCTCCCTCGCCGGCCACAATTTGGTCAACAAGACCGGGGAAAAGATCTGTCCTGCAGGTTTTTTGAACCCAGGATGTTGTCAGGGATCCGCCCAAAATAATTTTCTGCCGGGGGTGGATTTTTTTAATGAAGCCGATCATGGCCATCGTACAGAGTGCCTGGCTTAAAAAATTAAGTGAAAAGCCGATAAATTCCGGTGAGTCCGCCAGCGCTTGCGTCAGACGTCCGAAAAAGTATGGATAAAAAGCGTTGGCTTCGGGGGTTTCAGCGGCCTGGATCAAGTCGCTGCTTTTCACGGGGGATCGTTTGCTGTCTGCATAGTCGGACAAGGACAGATGAACACCGTTGGGCTTCCCAGCTATATTGAGGACGTGATTGACGTCCAGCACGGCTCGGGAGTAACGG
>CAZOPH010000303.1:0-1531 GCA_964581635.1 uncultured Smithella sp. | reverse complement strand
GGAGAAGTTCATTGACGACATTTCCGTAGCGGTCAATGTGTTCTGCATAGCCATGAATCACATGCACCATAGCTTTGGGGAAATTGTCCGGCACCCATCCCTTCCAGTAAATGGATGTCCCGTCCTGTGCCCTGATATTTCCGGATTCGGTCTTCATATGATAGTCCTCCAACCATTACATTTTAAAAATTTAGGATTCATGGAAATGCCTTTATTCGTCTCAAAAGAGCCAACAAAGTCAGGATGCCTCGAGTTGAAATTAAATTTTCAATTTTCCGCCTCACGCAGCCCACGTTTAACGGTGAACTCCAATATAAAGCTAAAGACGATCCCGTTTTCCTGTGCCTGTCTCAGCGCCCGGTCGGTTTGTTCTGCCTGAGCTTCGCGATTTCGGCAAGAAGAAGGGAACGATCGAAGTACACCTCATTGCGGCGAATCTTACCGGCGTCGTCCAATTGCACAAAGCAAACGCCGACGATCTCTAGCGTTACGGGTCCTACCGGAATCCGGGCGTGCCACTTATTTAGAAATCCATCTTCCATTGGAATGCCTTCAATTTGCGTCCAGGTCCAATAGGGATTAACGGACAGCAGCTTACGGAAGTAAGCCAGTAAATTATGTTTTCCTTGAACGCCGTCGGGAATGCCCGGATCAAGATAAAAGGCGTCATCTGAATAGAAGTCGGCCAGCAGTTCGGGATTGTTTCCGGACCAGGTTGGCAGCCATTTTTCCGCAAATTGTTTCGCTTCGATAGCCGTGAGGTATTTCATGTGATCATTCTTTTCAAAAAAGTTACAGGTTAAAAGGTTTCCATCTGATCCTGTCCGGCAACATCATGCAGCGTGTTTTTTTATCCATGCCACATACTTGTCCATCCAGTTTTGCAGGAATGCTCTGCTTTCCGTACCGATGTTGCCGTCCTGATCAAATAACCCATCTTTTGCATGGATGAATGCTTCGGGCTGGGCAAGCGTCGGTACGTCCAGAAAAGCAAGAACGTTACGCAGATGCTGTTGAGCCACGGCTGTGCCGATGGCGCCGATCGAAGCGCCCAGAATGCCGGCCGGTTTTCCCGCCCAGGCGTTTTGACCATAAGGGCGCGAAGCATTGTCCAGTGCGTTTTTGAGGACGCCGGGAATGGAACGGTTGTATTCCGGTGTGACGAACAGAAGACCGTGGGAATCTTTGATTTCGTTTTTCAGCCGAATGACTTCCGCCGACTGGTTTGCGTCGTCGTCCTGGTTGTATAGCGGTAGATCCTTAATTTGTAACTGCTTGAATGTGAAATCTGATGGTGCCTGTTTTACAACTGCATTGGCCAATTTAAGGTTGAATGAATCCTTGCGCAGGCTGCCGACGATAACGGCGATTTTATATTCGCTCATAACAACCTCCTTTAATACGTATTATTTTCTGAGAATACGATACAGCACCAGAATGATAAGTGCACCGCCGATAGCCAGCAGGAAGCTCCCCGTATTAAATCCTGTAACAGACCCAAGCCCAAGAAAGGTTCCAATGTACCCGCCGA
>CAZOPH010000302.1:0-1533 GCA_964581635.1 uncultured Smithella sp. | reverse complement strand
TTTTTATGCCTTTACAGCGGAATTAATTTTTATCTCTTTTTCCGCGCCAAAAGCATCCTTCATTTTTCCGGTCTGCTGCAGGGCTTGATCCTGATTCTCATCATCTTGCTGATTCTCGCGCCGGTTATTGTCCGGACATTGGAATCCTTGCATTATGAGCAGTTGGCTCGTCTTTCCGCCTGCGTCGGTTATGTCTGGATGGCATTTGTTTTTCTGTTTTTCTTTTCAAGCATTTCGCTGGAATTGATTCGAATCGTCCACAAACTGATTGTTCCCGGAACCGGTACGATCACGCTCAAGACTTTCACATTCTACTTGTCCGTATTGCTAGCAGTCGGTTTGGTGGTTTACGGTTATTTCGACGCACAGCTAATCCGCGTGAAGAGCCTGCAAATCAATTCCGATCAGGTTCTCCCCGAAGACGGAAAACTTCGCATTGTCCAGATATCCGACGTACATGTGGGTATCATCGTTCGGAACAGCCATTTAAATAAAATTTTGGAACGCATTCAAGAAGCCCGACCCGACATTCTTGTTTCCACGGGTGATCTGCTTGACGGCGAACTGGACAACATTATGGAGGACGCCAAACGTTTCGCCGCCATAAAAGTTCCCTATGGCAAATTCGCCGTTTTGGGCAATCATGAATATTACGCTGGGTTAAAGCGATCCATCGAATTTACGGAAGCAGCAGGCTTCCGCCTGTTGCGTGATGACAGTATACAGACGGCAGGCATCACGATTTTCGGAGAAGACGACATCACCGGCCGGAAACGCGGCGAAACAAAGAAAAGTGAAGCCTTGCAAAAGGCGCTCACCCGAAAGAGTGACGGTTTTGTCCTGCTTTTGAAGCACCAGCCCTCCATCAACAAAGAAGCCTGTTTCAATTTACAACTTTCCGGCCACACGCATGGCGGCCAGCTTTTCCCCTTCGGCCTCATCACGCGCTTGTATTTTCCGAAAAACTACGGCCTGCATGAGCTGACCGCAAACAAACTGTTGTATGTCAGCCGTGGCGCCGGCACTTGGGGTCCGCCTGTGCGCGTCTTCGCCCCGCCGGAAATTACCGTGATTGATTTAATCGGTAAGAAAATGAATTGATTCACTATCAGGTTATTTTCTGAAGACAAATATCAGAATAATTTTGCATCCGGATCATTGCTTTTGAAAATAATATGGGAATAAAAAACGCGGTCTGCCGTGCAGACAGACCACGTCAAAATGAATTATCCCTGAAGGGCGTTAACTTTCTTTGTTAATCGTGAAATTTTGCGAGAGGCATTTTTCTTGTGAATCAGGCCTTTTGCCGCGGCCTTAGCCAGCGCGGGAACGGTTGATTTCAGCGCATTTACCGAGTTTTCTTTGCTTTTGCCCTCAACAGCCGCTAAAACTGTTTTGACTTTCGTTTTTATCGCGGACTTGGCGGCCATATTGCGCTCCCTGCGGACTTTGCTTTGACGATCGCGTTTTTCTGCTGATTTATGTGTTGCCAAATGTATCTCCTCCTGAACTTCATTTTTTAAGGTGTGGGTG
>CAZOPH010000301.1:0-1583 GCA_964581635.1 uncultured Smithella sp. | reverse complement strand
GCATGGTATAATTTTTCAGGTCACGCATTTAGTATCCAACGCTCATGTTGATAATAATTTGCTTTTTGCGGAAAGGAATATATGAAATTTGAATCATGGTCAAATAAAAAACCGGCAACACATCGTCGGTTGTGTTCTTCGCACTGTCTCGTGCATCCTTTGGCCTAATATTCTCTTGACAGGGAAGAGGGCGTTTCCTATACTTCCAGCCACTGAAAGGGCGCTCTTATCAAGAGGTTAAACAGTTCTATAAAAAATAGAGTAAAGAGATAGGCAATAAAACCATGGTTCATAAAAATTCTTCAAAGGGTCTTTCTGTTGTCATCATTACCCACAATGAAGAAGATAATATCAAAGAATGTCTGGAGAGCGTCCAATGGGCCGATGAGGTTATTGTTGTCGATTCCGACAGCACGGATAAGACGGAAGAGATATGCGGGGATTTCGGGGTTCATTTCATTAAAGAACCATGGAAAGGTTTTGCGAAGCAGAAAAATAGTGCCATCGAGAAGGCGACACGGGACTGGATATTAAGTCTGGACGCCGATGAAAGGATTACTCCTGAACTAAGGGATGAGATTGCCACCGTCATGGAGAGCAATAATCCGAAGGATGGTTATTTCATCGCCAGAAAGAATTTCTTCCTGGGACGATGGATCAAACGTTGCGGATGGTATCCAGATTATAATCTGCGCCTTTTCCGGAAAGGAAAAGGACTGTTTGGCATCAGAGAAGTCCACGAAGCGGTTCAACTCAACGGTACAGCCGCTTATCTCAAGTCTCCCATGGAGCATCACACGTATAAATCACTGGAAGATTTTATGAAGCGGCTCGATCGCTATTCAACATTGGCGGCGCAGGAAATGTTCAAGGAGAAGAAAACCTACGGGATCCTGCACATCATGTTCCGTCCCATCTTTACATTCATCAGCATGTATTTTTTGCGACTCGGCTTTTTGGAAGGATATTACGGAGTCGTTCTTTCCGTGCTCTATTCGTTTTATACATTTCTGAAATATATCAAGCTCCGCGAAATGCAGGGCTCTGAATTATGAAAATCGCAGTTGTCAGGCAGAGGTACACGGATTTCGGAGGAGCGGAGCGTTATACGGCAGCTCTTATCGAATCTCTGCTGAGTGCCGGACACGTAGTTCATGTCTTTGCCAATGAATGGAAGTTGCAAGATAACTCATCGCAAGACGGCAGAATCGTTTTTCATTTCGTACCAACTCTGAAGATGCTTTCCGTTCTGGAAGTGATCACTTTTGCAGTAAATGTCCGTCGCCTTCTGAAACGGCAACAGTTCGACATCATCCACAGTTTTGAACGCACCTTCTATCAGGATATTTATCGGGCCGGTGACGGTTGCCACCGGGAATGGCTTGAACAGCGCCGGAAAATCGATCCCCCCGGGAAAAGCATCCTGCACCGGATCAATCCATTGCACATTGCCATCCTCTGGATCGAAAAGCAGATTTTTAAAGAAGGCAACTATAAAGCCATTATGGCCAATTCCCGGAGAGGGAAAAAAGAAATTATGGATCTCTATGGAGTTCCGGAGAACAAGATTCATGTCATTTACA
>CAZOPH010000300.1:0-1616 GCA_964581635.1 uncultured Smithella sp. | reverse complement strand
ACCGGGGACTTTGCACCGGATGCGGTTTATGCACGGAGGAATGTCCGACCACCGCCATGGAGCTTTTGGGCAAAAAATGGACCGGCCACGATCTGGCCCGCGAACTGGTTAAAGACCGCGTCTATTTTGAACAGTCCGGTGGCGGCGTCACCCTGTCCGGCGGAGAAGCGGCTCTGCAGCAGAATTTCTGCCTGGACCTTTTAAAGGAACTGCGAGGCAAAGGAATCCAGACGGCGCTGGATACGTGCGGACAGGTGTCCCAATCGGTGCTCGCCGGCCTTTTGCCGTATGTCGATATTCTCCTGTATGATCTCAAAGAAATCGATTCGGAAAAGCATAAAAAATTTACCGGCGCCGGCAACGAAAAAATACTCGCCAATGCGGTTTTTGCAGCAACGTATAAAAAAACCCATCTTTATCCCAAAACGCTCTGGATACGCACGCCGGTGATTCCGAACGCCACGGACACGGTCGAAAACATTTCGGGCATCGGCGATTTTATCCGGGCAAACTTCGAAGAAGCCGTTGACCGCTGGGAACTGTGCACCTTTAACAATCTATGCAGGGACAAGTATAAACGGCTGGGCCTGAACTGGCCGTTTGCCGATCAGGACCTTGTGGAAAAATCAAGGATGGAGGAACTGACCCGGGTTGCCAAAAGCCGGGTGAAACCATCCATCGTCTGCTGGAGCGGAGCAACGAAACTGGAGAGAAACGCAACGGGAAAAGCATCGGGCACAACGGAAGATAAAAGCATCTCCCTGCCCGGCTGCTGAAAATTCCAGAAAGGAAATAACTCATGACCCGTAAAAACAAATTTTCCGAAGCGGACATGCAGGCCTTTGCGCCGTCGGAGAAAGTCGGCATCATCGCCACGGTAACCCCGGAAGGCCTGCCGCACATGTCTCTTTTGACGTCCGTCATGGCGCCGGCACCGACCAAGCTCACCATTGGCGAATTCTGCAAGGGTCTGAGCAAAGATTACATGCAGCGCACAGGAAAAATCGGCTTTGCCATCCTGACGCTGGATAAAAAACTCTGGCGGGGAAAAGCCCTCTGGACGCATTTAAAAAAAGAAGGCCCGGAATATGAAGTGTATAATCAACAGCCCATGTTCCGCTACAACACCTATTTCGGCATTAACACCGTGCACTACCTCGATCTGAAAGAGACCACGGTTGGCGCGCCGCTGCCGCTTGTCTCCATTGTCCGGTCGGCTCTGCTCACCAAAATGGCAAAAAGCGGCGCCGTCAAAGGCAAGGCGGAAAGAGTGCTTTCGTTTTTCGGAGAGGTTTTGTTCAACAGACTGGATTCGCTTAAATTTTTATCCTTTATTGCAGGCGATGGATTTCCGGTCGTTATCCCAGTCATCCAATGCCAGGCGTCGGACAACGGCCGGCTGGCCTTTCATCCGGGGGTTTTTTCAGATGAACTGGCCTTGCTCAAACCGGGGATGACGGCGGCTGTTTTTGGATTGACCATGCAGATGGAGGATGTCCTGGTGCGGGGCGTTTTTAACGGCTATGCGCGCTATCGGGGCGTCAAACTGGGCACGCTGGATATTGACTGGGTCTATAATTCCATGCCTCCCAATCACGGACAGATTTATCCGCCGG
>CAZOPH010000299.1:0-1628 GCA_964581635.1 uncultured Smithella sp. | reverse complement strand
AAGATGATGAATTCCCACTGGATGCATTTACCGCCGGAAGAGGCAAAAAAACAGAAAGAAGAAATGTGCAAACATTTGCCTACCTGCCGGATCGGGGAACCGGATGAAATCGCTGGAGCCGCCATTTACCTGGCTTCGGAAGCGTCCAACTACACGACAGGCGCTGAAATCGTTATCGACGGCGGATTACTTTTAGGGATGCATTAACCCAAGGAAAATGACCATGAAGACACTCGAGCATTTGTTGTCTCCAATTACTGTCCGTTCGCTTACGATTCCCAACCGGCTGGTGATGCCCCCTATGGGAACAGCGCTCGGCAATGACGACAGCACTGTCAGTGAAGCGAACTTGGCCTATATCAAACGCAGGGCACAGGGCGGTGCCGGGCTCATCATCACGGAGATCACGGAGGTGCACCCTCTGGGCTCTGCTTCACCGCGGTGTATCGGCGTCTGGGAAGACAAGTTCATTCCCGGACTGAGCAGGCTTGCCGATGTGGTGCATGCTCAGGGAAGCAAAATCGCCATGCAACTTCACCATACAGGCCGCGAGAACTACCTGCTCCAGAAAAAAAACAAGGCGGTTGGACCTTCGGCCATCCCCAGTTATATCTTCGGTTTTCTCGGGACGCCGCGCGAAATGACGCTTGCCGAAGTCGAGGAAACCATCGTTGCTTTCGGCAGCGCGGCACTACGGGCCCGCAAGGCGGGATTTGACGCCGTCGAGCTTCACGGGGCGCATGGCTATCTACTCATGCAGTTTCTTTCGGCGCACAGCAATCAGCGCACGGATCAATACGGAGGCGATTTTCGCGGACGGTCCCGCTTTATGATCGAATGCCTCAAAGAAGTACGTCGGCAGGTCGGTCCGGATTTCCCCGTTTCCATCCGCATCTCCGGCGAGGAGTGCATTAAAAATGGTTATACCATCTCCGACATGGAAACCATAATCCCTGATCTGGTGAGCGCCGGTGTGGATATCATCAATGTCTCCTTCGGCACGCACGGCAGTCCGTCCGTGAACATTGATACACCGAACCCGAGCGCACCGGTTGAATATGCTCCCGGCTTCAAGGCCTACCTGGCGCGCAGGATGAAAGAGGTCGCGGCTGTTCCGGTTATTTCCGTAGGACGCTACACGGATCCTGATTTTATGGATGACGTTATCGCCCGCGGCGATGCGGACATGATTGCCGTGGCGCGGCAGCATCTGGCCGATCCTGATTTTCTCAAAAACGCTCTGGCCGGTCACCCCGAAGATACCCTGGAATGCCTGGCCTGCAATCAGGGGTGCATAGAGCGCCTCTCCCTGGAAGCGCGGCCGATTCGTTGCGCCATTAATCCACAAACCGGTCAGGAACTGATATACCCGGCAGGTCCGGCTGCAGTCCGTCGCAAGGTCTGGGTGATCGGCGGCGGGCCGGCGGGACTGACCGCCGCTTTCGAGGCCGCACGTCTCAGTCATCAGGTAACCCTCTTTGAGCAGGAAGCAGAGACAGGTGGAAATGTCCGCTATGCGGCAAAAGCGCCCCACAAAGAGGTGTACGGCCGGTACATTAAGACCCTCACGGCTAAATGCAAAAAGAAAGGCGTGGATATCAAAACAGGCACCGAAGTCACCGAGGCTA
>CAZOPH010000298.1:0-1656 GCA_964581635.1 uncultured Smithella sp. | reverse complement strand
CGCGGTGAGGCGGGAAAGGTTGACCAACCTTCCTTGATTGTTTTTGTCGGTTTTAATATGGATAAAATCGAAAAAGCGTCACGAGAAGATACGTTTCGGACGGTGATGACCGCACTGGTTCTCGTTCTGATCGGATCTCTCGCCATTGTGTCGCTTTTTCTGGTGCAGGCTTATCGTCTGGCGCGTATAACCCTTTCTCGAATGACTGTTTTTTCGGAAGCGCTGGTGAAACACATGCCCATCGGGCTTCTGGCGGTGGACAAGCACGGGCTGATTGTTGCCTGCAACGAGCAGGCGAGCGGGTTGCTTACGGTTTCCTGTTCCGAGGCGGTGGGACGGGAGGCAGTCCAGTTGCTGCCTGAGGCGTTTTCGCGGTTGCTGGGCGGAATTTCTGAACAAACCGGCCTTGCTGAGCAGGACATTGCCATTACCTCTGAAAAAGACGGCGTCCAGATGTGGCAAGTTGTTGCGGCAGTCTTTGCCGATGAAGATGTTCATGAAGGGAAAATCCTTCTAGCCCGGAATGTGACGGCAATCAGGCAGATGGAGCAGGAAGTCGCTCGTAGCCGGCATTTGAACGCCATCGGATCGCTCGCGGCCGGCGTAGCGCATGAAATCCGCAACCCGCTCAGCTCTATCAAGGGCTTTGCCCTTTATTTTAAGCAGAGACTCGCCGGCAATGCCGAAGACGAGCAGACTGCGGATATTATGATTGCGGAAACCGAAAGATTGAATCGGGTCATCAGCCAGCTTATTGAATTTGCCCGCCCGTTGGAATTGAAAAAAGAACAAACGAACCTGGCGGATCTGGTGCGGCATACGATTCGTCTGGTGAACGCCGAAGCCGGGAAAAATGCCGTCGAGATTGACGTCAAGGCGGCTGAGGATTTACCGCCGGCAGACATTGATCCGGACAAAATCAAGCAGGTGCTGCTCAATATTTTTCTTAATGCCTTGTCGGCCATGCCCGACGGTGGCAGATTATCCGTTGAGATAGCAGCTCAAAAAGATTTTATGGATGTGACGGTTTCCGATACCGGGTCAGGCATCAAAGAAGAAGACATGCCAAGGATTTATGATCCGTATTTTACATCCAAACCGGCCGGCACCGGTTTAGGGTTGGCGGTCGTGCAAAAAATTATGGACGCACATGGCGGCGTTATTCAAATGGAGAGCAAAGCGGGAGCCGGTACAAAAGTCACGCTGCACTTTTCTTTATCGACAAAGGAGAAAATGGAAAAATGAAAAATGGACTCGAGATTTTAATTGTGGATGACGATTCCGCCCATCGCGTAATGCTGAAAAAACTGCTGGGTGGCTGGGGCTATCGCGCTTATGAGGCAGACGACGGCGCTGTTGCGATTGAAGAAGTCCGCAAGCGGTCCTTTGATTTGATCCTGATGGATATTCGCATGATGAAAGTTTCGGGTATCGAGGCCCTGGAGCAAATCAAAAAGATCAATCCGACCCTCCCGGTGATGATTATGACGGCCTACGCGTCGGTGGAGACGGCCGTCAGCGCCCTGAAAAAAGGGGCTTACGATTATCTGACCAAGCCGCTGGATTTTGATGAGTTGCAAATTAAGATCGCCCGGGCGACTGAGCACAGTTTGCAGAAAAAGGAAATTGAATATCTCAAGGAAAGATTAGGGGAAA
>CAZOPH010000297.1:0-1694 GCA_964581635.1 uncultured Smithella sp. | reverse complement strand
ATAACCTATTGATCTCTCCTCTGCTCTTTCTTCATGTTTAACGGACAAACCTTCAAGCATTCATCGCAGCCGATCCAGTAATTATGCCCTGCTGTATTGATCACTCGTTCAATGTTCTTTAAACCGGTTTCATTGTTCAAGGCAAGGGGATAGATGGCGTGCTTGATCGTGTGGCCAAGACAGGTCATTTTGTTGAATTTTCCATACGCGTCGAAAGCTTTTGCCGGACAGACTTTGGAGCAGGCTGTGCAGTTGGGAGGACAGGGATCAGGAGGAAGCATCGGGTCCGCTTCCAGCGCAGCGTCCGTCACCACGGCAACTAAACGTAAAAGAGCGCCGTATTGCGGATGATATGCCTGGCCGCTTCGTCCGAAACTGCCGAGGCCTGCATTGACGGCGGCGTGCTTCAGCGATAAAATACCCCAGGGTTCAAACTGATGAAAGACCATCGGGGCATAGCTAGGAATGGGCACGGCAAGATATTTGCCTTGGGATTCGATGAAATTACAAAGAGCGAGCGCTATTTCGTCAATGCGCATATAGGCGCTGTGGTAGCTTCGGTGCAGGGCGTACAGATCATAGTCCGGAGATTTGAGCATGCCGCGGGGAACGGCAATACCGAAAACAATCACGGTTTCGGCATCCCGGCAAATGCGTTTGGGGTGATGCGCTTCGGGGGCGTCGGCAAAACGATCCACTGGTGCAAAACCCAAGTCCGTCACCTGCGGCTTCAGAAATGCTGTAATGGCTTGCTTCAATATTTTGCCCATCAGAACTCGTAGAGTTTTGCTCCCGGCACCACTATAAACTTATGCGCAAGCAACACGTCGATGGCTTTTTCCGTGGCGTCAAAGCGGAAGATGATGACGGCGTTTTGGCCGCTTTTTTCGACGAAGGCGTAAAGATATTCTACATTGATGGCTTCTTTATTTAAGACTTCCATGATGCTGTGTAAACCGCCCGGCTGATCGGGCACTTCGACGGCGACGACAACCGTTTTGCTGACCCGGAAGCCTGCGTCTTTGAGGACCTTATTGGTCTTTTCCACGTCATTGACGATTAAACGTAAAATGCCGAAATCTAATGTTTCCGCAAGCGACAGGGTACGGATATTAATGTTGTGCTCCTTCAGGACGCGCGTCGCGTGTTCGAGCGAGCCGGGTTTGTTTTCCAGAAAAACAGAGATTTGTTCTACCTTCATATATTATTCCTCCACTTCCTTAAATAGTGCGTTTATCGATTACTTTCTTGCTTTTATCCTTCAAGGTTTGCGGGGCCACCAGTTTGACGCGTGGCGAGATGCTTAAATAATCCTTCATATCCTTGACGATTCTTTTTTCAATGGTCTGCAATTCCTTGACTCCGCCCGATTCGCTGAAGAATTTATCACTGACTTCCACCTGCAACTCGACGGCGTCCAACGCCCCGACCTTATCAATAATCAGCTGGTAATCCGGTTCGACGCCTTCAATGTCCTTGAGAATCGCTTCCACCTGAATGGGAAAGATATTGATGCCGCGGATGGTCAGCATATCATCACTTCTTTTTAACACGCGTTCCATGCGGATATGTGTGCGGCTGCAGCGGCAGGTCTCGGGAATCAAACGCGAAATATCGCCGGAGCGGTAGCGGATGAGCGGAAACGCTTCCCGGGTCAGGCTGGTAAAGACCAGTTCGCCTTCTTCTCCTTCAGG
>CAZOPH010000296.1:0-1717 GCA_964581635.1 uncultured Smithella sp. | reverse complement strand
GCAACGCATACACGATTCTATGGAGAATTTACAATTCAGCCTTTGGAAAGAGGATATGGTGTAACGCTGGGCAACGCGTTAAGAAGGGTACTTTTGTCTTCCATTCAGGGAGCGGCGATCACTTCCATAAAAATTGACGGCGTCTTACACGAGTTTTCTACGATTTCCGGAATCAAGGAAGACGTCACAGATGTTATTTTGAATCTGAAGGGTGTGCGCTTTAAACTGGGAGCGGCGGATACCAAAATTGTGAGATTTAATGTGACTAGCGCCGGTGTAATTAAGGCAGGTGACATTATTACGGATGGCACGATTGAGGTTTTAAATCCCGATCATTATATTGCAACTCTGTCCGGCGGTGGCGCCTTTAAAGCGGAAATGGTCGTGAAGATGGGCAAGGGATATACGGCTGCAAGGAAGGAATTGGAACCCGATCAGCCGGAGGGGACGATTAATATTGATGCCATTTTCTCCCCGATTAAAAAAGTGAACTATGTGGTGTCGCACGCGCGCGTTGGCCAAATCACGGATTATGACAAATTGGTGATGGAGGTCTGGACCGACGGAAGTTTGAATCCGGGCGATGCTATCGCTTACTCAGCAAAAATATTAAAACAGCAGCTGGATGTCTTCATTAATTTCGAAGAAGTTGAAGAAGAGATTTTACCGGAAAAGGAAGATGAAAAAGGAAACGTCAACGAAATTTTGACGAGGTCTGTTGAAGATCTGGAACTTTCCGTCCGTTCAGCCAATTGCCTGAAAAACGCGGGGATAAATACGATTGGAGAATTAGTACAGAAAACAGAAGCGGATATGCTCAAAACAAAGAATTTCGGCCGCAAGTCACTGAGCGAGATAAAGGATATCCTCAATGAATATGGTCTTGTTTTTGGAATGAAGCTGGACATCAATCCTTAGGAACAGTGACATAAATCAAGTGACATAGCGTAAAGCAGGATTTGACAGTAAGGAAAGGAAAATTTCACAATGTATCATGGTAAGGCGGGCAGAAAATTAGGACGAACGTCCAGCCATCGGGAAGCTATGTTTCGTAATATGGTGACTTCGATTATCAAGCATGAAAGTATTCGCACAACGGATACAATGGCCAAGGAAATGCGCAAGCTGGCGGATAGAATGATCACATTGGGTAAAAAAGGTGACCTTCATGCGCGGCGCCAGGCGTTATCAATTGTCCGGGATAAAGATATGGTCGGTAAGCTATTCGGCGAGTTGACTGAACGGTTCCGTAATCGCGCCGGCGGTTATACACGGATTGTCAAAATCGGCTACCGCTTCGGCGATAATGCACCTGTTTCCATTCTGGAATATATTCCTGATGAGAAAAAGAAGGAAAAAGCAAAGTCGAAAAGAAAAGCAAAGGAAAAGAAGGATGAATAATCCATCATGCTAAACATCAAAAGGCAGGGCGCAAACCCTGCCTTTTTTGTGGTTGTTTTTTAAAAATAAAAAATGTATTAAATTCAAGAAAACTGAAGCGTAGTTTGCGGATTAAGCCCGTTTTCCAACTTCAAGACGGTCGAAATTATCCTTAAAAAAGCAAAAAATCATGCAATTTAACGGATGGAGGATTTATTATGGCAGAAAAAAAGATCGGCGAAGTGGTTAAGTTTTTTGCAAAACCTTCTGTGGCTGCTGTTCATATTACGGAGGGTGAATTACAGATCGGGGACAGTATTAAATTTTCCGGTCATAC
>CAZOPH010000295.1:0-1748 GCA_964581635.1 uncultured Smithella sp. | reverse complement strand
ATTTCAGTGATCATAAAGAAAATTCAGTCCTATAGGCGGAATCGGTCATTGTATTTGCGCACACCGTGTGCATAAGGCGGTCTTTTTAGTGGGCCAGCCATGCCGTGGTTATATTTCCCTTAGACAGCGTCTGTCGTTTATTAATCAAGAGCCTGAACAACGCCGGAATGTCATCCGTATCGCAGACCTTCCATGTAAGCTTCTCCCCGTCCTAGGTCACGGTCGGAGACAGTATCTTGAAAAAAATGGTAGTGATGAACAATCGTCTGGTCTTCAAGCGCCGACTGTTTATCGCCAAAAGAGCGCTTGCTGCCATCCGGAAGATAAATGCAACACAGCCCTCTTCAATTTTATTGAATAAGTTGATCACTCAATGCATGCAGGATCGTTCAATCGGTAATGCAACGCAGGCTAACTGTTGAGGAGACTGGGCATCTTTGTTCATCGTGCACCCCCTCCCGAAGGTTCACCTTGTTGGTTCATGGTTTAACATAAACCACACATTGATCGCAATGTTGTATTTTTAAATCAATAAGACCGTAGAGGAAGGGAAATTATGAATAGCAATACATCTACTCTAAAGACGGAACACTTCAATAAGATAAGCAACAATCATGGCGATTCCCGTTAGGTTGTGGACTTTAATCATCGCCAGATTGGCCGGTGCCATTGCCAGGGGATCGTTCAGATGACGGCGCATGACGGAGAAAGACTTCATGGCGAAGGGCAGACTGATCAAACCCAGAAGAACGAAAGGGGATAAAGCCTGCGCCAGTGCGGCAATCATCAAGATGCTGTAAGCCATCGTCAAACCGATCCCATAGAGAAAAGCGCCTGTTCTTCGACCGAATCGCGCGACCAGATTCCATTTTCCACCACGCCGATCTGTTTCATAATCGGGAATCTCATTAATAATAATCATCGACCACATTAGAAATCCCAGTACCAGAGAGGCGATCAGCGGTGGAATCGCCAGTTTCTGCGCCTGAACATAATAGGAACCCATCACAATGATCGGACCAAAATTAACAAGAAGCCCCAGTTCACCGAACCCCCGATAGCCGAATCGGATAGGTGGTGTGGTGTAAAAAATGGAAGATGCCATGCCGAAAAGTCCCAGGGCCAAGACAGGCCAACCGCAGGCATGGGTCAGATAAACGCCGATCACCACAGTCGCCACAAAAAATAAACCGGCCACCTTGAGCATCTGTGTGTCTTTGAGAAGTCCTTCCGGTAGAACGCCGCTGCCGCCGGTAAAAAAGTTCTTTTCGTGACCTTTTTGTAAATCAACAGCATGACGGTAATCGAGTACATCGTCCACCAGATTGAGGCCGAAGTGATTAACAGTGACTCCGATGACAACCAGCGTAAAGTTTAACAGATTGATTGAGTAGCCCTGAGCCCAGGCCATCACACCGCCTAGCAAAGCAGGAAGAATACTGGGGAGGACGAAATAGAGACGAAGCGCGCGCCTCCAAGCGATCCAGGCCGGTGCATGCTTTTTATTGCCAGGGTTGGTGATAACAGAAAGTTTTGTTCTGATTCTCATGGCTGGCCTTCACCGTATTGTTTTGCGTGGAAGGTTTCCGCAACGTGCAGCGACCCTTTATTTCTTTTGGTTTTTGAGCAACTCCAGAATCTTATCATGATACCGCCAGGCCAGTAAGGAAACAATGATGCCCGCAACTACGACTGTCGTTAAAAGCAGGTATTGTTCTTTTGCAGCAATGTTGCCGCTGATGGACAGC
>CAZOPH010000294.1:0-1751 GCA_964581635.1 uncultured Smithella sp. | reverse complement strand
ATCCCCAGCGAAGCCATCCGGTGAGGATTCATCCAGATACGGATGGCCTGATCGGGGATGCCCATAATCTGTGCCTGTCCGGCGCCGGGAACGCGTTTGATGGCGTCAAGTACATAGACATTGGCATAGTTGGCAATGTATTCACTGCTGTAACGCTCATCCGGCGAGAAGATGCCAATCAGCATCATGATGGTCGATGCTTTTTTCTGTACGGAAACCCCCTGCTGCACAACAGCATCGGGCAGCTGGGGTGTGGCGAGGTTGACTCTGTTTTGAACTTGTACCTGAGCAATGTCCGGATTGATGTCCAGATCGAAGTAAACGGTGATCATCAAATTGCCGGTGGAGGAACTTGACGATGACATATACAACATGCCGTCAACGCCGTTAATCTGGGCTTCAATCGGTGCGGCAACGGAGTCGGCTAGGGTCTGCGAGTCCGCTCCCGGATAGATGGCCTGCACGGTAATCTGGACCGGCGAGATCGTCGGGTACTGCTCGACGGAAAGAACCGACATGGAAACCAGACCCGCGAGACAGAGGATAATCGCGATCACTGTGGCAAAAATAGGTCGCTCGATGAAAAATCTGGAGAACATATGGCATGTGTCCTAGTTTTTACGACCGTCAAAATCTATTTGCTGTAGGAGTTTATTGGCCGGTTTGTTCCTTCGCCGGCTGATACGGCTTGATGGTAACGGCGTTGCCGGGACGCAGGGTCAAACCGCCATCCACGACAATTCGCTCGCCGCTCTTCAGCCCTTCCGATATGAACCAGTCATCACCCTGCCATTCCCCGACTGTCACGGGGCGCATTTCCGCTTTGCTGTCCTTGTCCACGACCCAGACAAAATGACCCTTCGATCCCCGTTGGACGGCCTTCTGAGGGACCAGAACCGCATGGGGACGAAGAGCGCCTTTCAAACGGGCCCGAACATACTGGTTAGGCCGCAGGGATCCGTTCGGATTTTCAACACTCGCCCGAATGGAAAAGGTACCGGTCTCCGGATTATAGGACGGGTCAGCAAAGGTCATGTGCCCGGTGTAAGGATGAATCGATCCGTCCACGAGGATGACTTCTACAATAAACCGACCTGCTTTGGGTGCACGAAGCAGATCTTTTTTGACCTGTGTGCGGAATTTCTGTATTTCATTTTCGGAGAGGCTGAAGTTTATCCATATCGGCGAGAGAACCGCCACCGTCGTCAGCAGACTGTTCTGCGGGCTGATATAAGTGCCTTCCGTCTGCAGGGCCGCGCCGCTGATGCCGTTGATGGGAGACGTTATTGTCGTGTAGGAGAGATTTAATTTGGCGGTCTCTACCTGAGCCTTGGCCTGCTCCACAGCGGCTGCCGTTGATGCATGCTGGCCGGTGGCATCATCGAGATCCTTCTGGGAAAGTGCTTTTTGCTCGGCCAGGGGTTTCGTTCGCGCCAGGTTCAGACGGGCTGTCTCAAGGGCGGCCTGCTGTTTGGCAAGGGCCGCCTTAGCCTGGTTCAGTTGCACCTGAAACGGTTTGGGATCCATTTGAAAAAGAACTTGACCCTGCTTCACCACGCTCCCTTCGGTATAGAGTCGCTTATCAAGGAAGCCGCTGACACGCGCCTGGATGTTGACCTGATGCGAACTTTGGGTCAGCGCCACGTACTCAAACTCCACGGGTACGTCCCTCTGGACAGTTTCCAGTACGGTGACGGTTGTCGAGGATGGTGTGGCTGCCTGTTTTTCTTTACTGCAAGCGGAGAATTGAA
>CAZOPH010000293.1:0-1755 GCA_964581635.1 uncultured Smithella sp. | reverse complement strand
TCGATCACTGCGCCCGTCTCTGACACTCCGTAACGGTGGCCGGTCTGGCCGCCACATTCGGCAGTGGAGCAATGACCAATTCGATTGATGAACTGGAATTCACGGATTTGATTCTTGCAACAGGAACCAACACAACGGAAAACCATCCCGTGATCGGTGCCAAGGTCAAACGTGCGACCAAACGCGGCACGAAACTGATTGTCATTGATCCGCGGGAAATTGATCTGGTCAAATATGCCGACATCTGGCTGCGCCAGAATCCAGGCACCGATGTCGCTGTGTTCAACGGTCTGATGAACGTGATTATTAACGAAGGGCTTTACGCCAAGGACTATGTGAAAGACAGAACCGAAGGCTTCGAAGCGCTCAAAAAAGTTGTCGAAAAATACACACCGGACTACGTTGAAAAGATTTCCGGTATTCCCGCTGAAGACTTGAAGAAAGCCGCACGCATGTATGCTGGGGCGAATAGCGCCAGCATCATTTACGCGATGGGCATTACCCAGCACATTACCGGCACGGACAACGTTAAGAGCACGGCCAACCTGTCCATGCTTTGCGGCAATGTCGGCATTGAAGGCGGTGGCGTCAATCCTCTGCGCGGCCAGAATAATGTTCAAGGGGCCTGCGACATGGGCGCCCTGCCCAATGTTTATCCGGCCTATCAGCAGGTTGCCAACGAAGATGTCCGCAAGAAATTTGGAACGGCCTGGGGCGCGAATCTTTCCGGCAAACCGGGTCTGACGCTGATGGAGATAATGGCGGCAGCCGGCAAGGGCGACATCAAAGCGCTTTACGTCATGGGTGAGAATCCGCTGCTTTCCGATCCGGATTTACAGCATGTGAAAAAAGAGCTCAAGAAACTGGATTTGATGATTGTTCAGGATATTTTCCTGACAGAGACAGCCGAACTGGCCGATGTTGTTCTGCCCGTGGCCGGCTTTGCTGAGAAAGAAGGAACCTTCACAAATACGGAACGGCGTGTTCAGCGGGTGCGCAAAGCTCTCAATCCTCCGGGCGAAGCGAAAACCGACTGGGAAGTCATTAGCGGCATCGCTAAGAAGATGGGTTATGAGATGAATTACTCATCCGCCAAAGAAATTTTTGAAGAAGTCAGAAAAGCAACGCCCAGTTATGCAGGCATCACGTATGATCGTCTGGAAAAAAGCGGCATCCAGTGGCCTTGCCCCACAACGGAACATCAGGGAACCAAATTCCTGCACAAGGACAAGTTCTCCCGAGGCCTGGGATTGTTCACCGCACTGGAATACATTCCGCCCGACGAACTTCCGGATAAAGACTATCCGTTCCTGCTTTCCACGGGACGCGTGCTGTATCATTACCACACCGGCACCATGACCACACGCACCAAAGGTCTTATCGAGCGTTATCCGGAAAGCCTGGTCGAAATCAATCCGGCAGATGCTGAAAAGCTGGGCATCGCCGATGGTCAGAAAGTCAAGGTCACATCCAGACGTGGAACCGTTGAAGCGAAGGCAAGCATCACCCGAAAGAGTGCCCCGGGATCGATCTTCATGAACTTCCATTTTGCAGAAGCATCGGTCAACCTGCTGACCAATCCGGCTTTGGATCCAGTCGGAAAAATTCCAGAATACAAAGTCTGTGCTGTCAAACTGGCGGCTGCGTAATCATCCAACAGCCACTAAAAAATCTATGCTAAACAAAACATGATAAAAAACTGAATATGCCCCTTGCCAGGGGCATATTCTTTATGTATAAGACGCAAGCATTTGA
>CAZOPH010000292.1:0-1759 GCA_964581635.1 uncultured Smithella sp. | reverse complement strand
GATAGGGTACGCGGCCCAGGAGGGCGGGGCCGTGGGCGCTTTCAATGAACTTTACGGTAAAATCCCCGAACCTCATGGTCCGGTCCGGCTTCACCGCTATCAATTTGCTTTCCGCCATACCGGCGCCCCTGCCCACATTTAGGGTGCTTTCTGTGCCGATGAGTGGTGCGTTGGCCTCAATTGCGAAATAGGGGGCGTCCGCGACATGGTCAAAATGGCTGTGGCTTACGATCACCGCCGTGATATTTTCCCTGCCGAGTTTCCCGGCCCATTTTCGGATCAGGGCGCAGTTGGGCTCCAGAGACGAGCCAAACACGATCTTGCTCATGCCGAATCTGCTCACATAGGGATCGATCAGGATGCCCGTTTTCCCATCCGTTATAAACATGCCTGCAGTGCCCAGCCAGGTCATGCGAACACTCTTCGGAGCTATAACGGTTTTCTCTATAACGAGTCGTTGATACAGATCCATCTCCGCACAGCCTATCAAAATAAGCTGAAAGAAAGCCGGTATCAATAAAATCATATATTTTTTCATGTCACTCCTCCGTGACTTTCGTCTGTAATCTTCGACTGATTACCAAAACGCAATTTTGACATATATCCTATATTATTAAGAAGCGATTTTGATCAAGACTACTTGATTTGAAAAAAAATAAAAAGAAAAAATACATCGTTAGATCAATACATAGGGAAACATTTTCAATGATCTTTATAACCATTGTCAATCAAATGGAATGATTAGGTAATATGCAGATAAAAATTATTGGCATATTTAAAAGAATAGATTTATAAATCAGTATGACTGAACCATAGAGGCTATAAAAAATGAAGGGAGATTGACGGTCATTATCGATTACAATCTTTATCTTGAAAGAATTCGCGCCGGAGAAAAAGGATTAAACCCGTATCTTGATTATTTTAACATTGTACTCACGGATCTAGCTTCCGGACACGCCTGTTTCAAAATGCCGGTGCGCCCTGAATATCTGCAAGGCGCCAAAACCATGCAAGGCGGACTGATTGTTGCACTCGCTGATGAGGCCATTGCTCACGCCATGATGACACAACTTGGCCCGGATGAAGGCTTAACAACGATTGAGCTTAAAAGTAGTTTTCTTTCGGGTGTTGCGGATGGTGACCTATTTGCCGCAGCAAGCGTTTTTAAAAAAGGCCGGAATCTGATGATCGGTGATTGTATCGTGACAAACGGCAAGGGGAAAAAAATCTGCCGTGTATCGGCAACCTTCATGCTTTTAAAAAAATAAACTTATAGAGAAAAATGACGCAGTTCAACCTGACATCAAGTGTAACCCTCTGTAAGAAAATGACCATGCAAAGGTTTCGGCTTGGGTAAATTCCTTTTTCCAGCGGGAAAGGTTAAACAGAATGCCGTCTCCCGGGTGCTGGAAACAGCCTGTTACCATATCGATACCGCTTTATGGCTTTGCGACCGGTGCAACAGGAACCTTAGCATTTGCCGGTATCAAATCTCTTACGACAACAATTCTATTTTCAGGTAATGCTTTTCTGGACGTCCATATTTCATTATTTTCTTCTAAATATTCAATCCAATCAACAGATTTCAAATTCGTATCGGCAACCCAAACACAACACGTTTTATTAGTTGATTCGGGGTTTTCCTGAATGCCTGCAAGTTCCATACGAGACGGAAGACGCCAGTCGGCAAAGCCTGCCTCTCTAATCTCCTGGACGGTTTTTTCAACATTGGTGGCTGTTATGTCAGCGACAGGATAAA
>CAZOPH010000291.1:0-1763 GCA_964581635.1 uncultured Smithella sp. | reverse complement strand
TATACCTATCACACGAGACACGCCAATATGAGGCTGATTCGTCGCATTGAACTTAATCAGACGCCGATAAGTTATCTGAAATATTTCGATCATGCCTTTCATACCATGAAGCATTACCGCGGTCGCCGTGTTGGTTTTCTGGGATACGTGGAAAGTCCGGATGTTTGCGTGCAGGTAGCGGATTTCTATTTACGTTTGATCGGCACGAATTATGTCGTCGTCGCGGGAATCGTCAATGACAAATTGATTATCATTTTCCGGGGCGACGGCTACCGGCAAGACTGCGGCGTGATCGCTCAAAGCGCCTGCGGACTGATCGGCCAGGGGGGCGGTCATCGCAGCGCCGCCCGGATTGAAATTCCTCTGGACATTTTAAAAACTGAGCTGAAAGGTGATTTGTCTCAACAGAGCCTTGACCATTTTCTGAGTGAATGCCTGAAGAAAAGCAACAAAACAAAAGAAGATCCGCCGGCAACAAAAACTTAAGAAGGAAAAAACATGAGAGACATCGGATTTCAAAAAGAGATCACCACCGGACGCTACCTCAATCCCTTTGAAGGCTTTGAACTGAAGGACATCCCCATCGAAGAACGCTATGATGAGACCACCGGTGTGACCAGCCGCATTCTGCCCTACCGCGTGCGCCCTTCCCAAAAACCGGACATGAATGCTTATGTGGAGAAATCACCTGAATCTCTCTGTCCGTTTTGTCCGGGGCTCTTCGACAAGCTGACACCCAAATTTACGCCCGATATTATCGCGGAAGGGAGATTTAAAAGGGGCGAATCCTGTTTGTTTCCCAACGCATTCCCCTACGACGCCACCAACACGGTAGCCATTTTTTCATCGCGTCATTTCATGGGGATGGATCAGTTGACGACAGATACGATGCGTAACGGCTTTGCCGTTTGCCGCGATTATTTTTACCGTATCGCCGAGCTGCAGAAAGGATACCAATATGGTTCAATCAACTGGAACTATATGCCACCCGCGGGGGGCGGTTTGATTCATCCTCACTTGCAGACGATTATGGGCAAAAAGCCGACCAATTTTATGCAGCGGCTACTGGCCAGCGCTCAAAATTATGCGGAGGCGTCCGGCGGCAATCTGTGGAGAAACATCCTGGTGATGGAGCAGGAAGCCAAGGAACGCTTTATAGCCACAACCGGCGTCATTTCCTGGCTTACCGCTTTTTCGCCCAAGGGAATGGCCGGAGAAATTGATTTTTATTTTAAGGAAAAGACATCATTTTTTGATCTTACTGAGGCCAACTTTGACGAACTGCTGCACGGCCTGTCCAGGGTTTTTCTTCATCTCTATGTCAACAATTTCATGAGTTTTAATCTATCTCTCTATGCGACCATGACACCGGAAAAGAATTTCTGGGTACAGGGAAAAATCGTACCGCGTTTTGAAATCAACCCTCTGGGCACGAGCGATCTGAATTACTTTGAAAAACTACACAATGAAATCATCTGCCCGGTCGTGCCGGAGCAGTTGTGCAAAGAATTGCAAACGTATTTTTCAGCATAAAAAAAGGCGGCATCAAAAGGCCGCCTTTTTTTATGCTGAATCAACCATGCTTAATCTTCCTTGCTTGTGCTTGTCGTTACGGAAGTATCGGAAGAAGTCGAAGAACTTTCTGGAGTTGTTGTTTCCGTTTTCGCGGTTTTGGCGGCTGACGGCTTTTTCCCTGCATAGTCCGTCGCGTACCAACCGCTGCCTTTCAGGCTGAAAGACGAAAGCGACATCATTTTATGAAC
>CAZOPH010000290.1:0-1777 GCA_964581635.1 uncultured Smithella sp. | reverse complement strand
CTGTGAGAGACCGATCAGGAAGCTGGTTTTTAGCGAAATATGTTCAACGTCAATTCGTTTCTTTCCCTTGCGGTCAACCCTGTAAAGAATGACCCCGAGCAGAATCAACATAAAGGCAATCAGGATGGGATTGCGGAAAACCGTTTCAGCGATGTCCTCGAGCAGGTAGCCGATTAAAGCGCCCGGAATGGTTGCCAACACCAGATACCAGAAGAGTTTCCCTTCTCTTTCTTTTGGCTGCATGAATCCCTTATGCAACAGGTTGAGCCAATCCTTCCAGAAGTAAAGTACAACGGCAACCAGCGTGCCGACATGCAGGGCTATATCAAAAGTCAATCCGGAATACGCCCAATGCATCAACCAGGGCACCAAAACCAGATGAGCCGAACTGGATATCGGCAGAAATTCCCCCAATCCCTGCACCAGTCCCAGAACTACAGCCTGTATAATATCCATCATTCCCTCTCATCGGTTTATGCATCATGATGTATCAGCATTTTGCGATGCCTTACATGAATATGCAGGTTTTGTCCACTTTCATTATGAGTTTCCTAAATGTGGCGCACTTGACACCTTGCGCCCTCGCGCATATACTAATCCAACACAAAAGCATCCTGTCATGCAGGGTTTCTAAAAATTATTCGTGAAAGGTTTGTCATGGAAAAATCTATGTTTTTCGATTTGCATCAGGAGCAAAAAGCCTTTTTCCGGTCGGGGAAAACCCACGATATCACTTTTCGCATTGAAACTCTGAAAAAACTCAAAAACCTTATCAGTAAGCATGAAAAAGAAATTCTGGCCGCCGTCTATGCTGATCTTCATAAAGATGACATCGATGCTTACGCGACAGAACTATCCGGTGTGTATAGTGAAATCAAAATCGCCATTGCCAATGTCCGTGACTGGGCGGTGCGGGAAAAAGTGCTGACGCCCATCATCATGTATCCCGCCAAAAGTTACATATACAAGGAACCCTACGGCGTAACATTGATTATTGCGCCATGGAATTATCCTTTTCAGCTTTTGATGATGCCCCTTATCGGCTCCATTGCCGCGGGGAATACGGCTATCCTCAAGCCGTCGGAAATCTCATCGCACACGGCGGCGGTTTTGGAGAAGATGATCAACAACGCGTTTCCCCGGCAATACATCCATGTGGTCCAGGGCGCGGCTCCGGAAACACAGGCGCTTTTGGAATTGCCCGTTGATTACATTTTTTTCACCGGTTCCGTTCCTGTGGGGAAAGCCGTTATGGCCGCGGCGGCGAAAAATCTCACACCGCTCACGCTGGAGCTGGGCGGCAAGAGCCCCGCCATTATCCACGAGAGTGCGCATTTGGAGACAGCCGCCAACCGTATCGGCTGGGGAAAGTTTCTCAATGCCGGTCAAACCTGCATCGCCCCGGATTATGTCCTTGTGCATGAGTCCATCAAAGACGCTTTCATTGATGAGCTGGTCAAAGTCATCTTGACATTCTACGGGGAGGATGCCTCGAAGCACCCCCGTTACTGCCGGATCATCAACGACCGGCATTTCCAGCGCCTGACGGCTATTCTCGATGAAAAAAAGACCGTTTTCGGCGGAAGAACAAATAGGGCGGACCGCTATATTGAACCAACACTGCTGTTTCCTGTGGAATGGAGTGATCCGATCATGCACGATGAAATTTTCGGCCCGATACTGCCCATCATCCCCTATTCCGACCTTGACGATATCATTTTTAAAATCAACGAACGTCCCAAACCTCTGGCTTTATACATGTTCTTGAACGACAAAG
>CAZOPH010000289.1:0-1781 GCA_964581635.1 uncultured Smithella sp. | reverse complement strand
ATCCGGCCTGTGTCGATGATGCCGATGCGATGGCACATCGCTTCAGCTTCTTCCATGTAGTGCGTGGTGAGCACAACGGTGGTTTCCTCTTTTTGCGCCATTTTACGGATGTATTCCCAGGTGCGGGCGCGCGTCTGCGGGTCAAGCCCCAGCGTCGGTTCATCCAGAAACAAAACGGCAGGACGGTGCAAAAGACCGCGCGCCAGTTCCAGCCTGCGTTTCATGCCGCCGGAATACGTCTTGGTCAGATCATCGGCGCGTTCCCGAAGGTCAACCAGCTCCAGCATTTCTTCAATCCAAATACTCCGCACGGATGACGGAATTCCATAGAGACGGGCGTGCAGCTGAAGATTCTCGCGCCCGGTCAAGATAGTATCCAGCGTTGGATCCTGGAAAACAATGCCGACTTTGCGTCGGACCCGTGTCGGTTGCTTCGCAATATCAAAGCCCGCGATGACCCCGGTTCCGGAGGTGGGACGAACGATGGTGCAGAGCATCCCGATGGTTGTGGTCTTGCCCGCGCCGTTAGGGCCCAGCAGTCCGAAGATTTCGCCTTTTTGAATGTCGAGATCAATGCCGCGTACAGCCTGGATCTTACCGAATGTTTTCGCTAGTGCTCGCGTTTCAATAATGGCCATCATCAAGTCGATCCAGTCAGTTAGTCAGCATTCATTGCGCCTGGCCAGAGATAATAAAAGCCTGACCGGATGTTAAATATTTCCGGCAGCGCAACATGGATCAAAGAGATATTTGCTGCGTCCTGGGCTGCCGCCCGATAATAATTATCTTCGGGAGCATCATTGCGCCGGTAAACCACGACCCGAGCATCGTCAGCAAGCCCGGCTATGGTTTTGGTCTCTTTGATCGCGTCGCGAATGTAACCGATTTTATCGATCAGTTTCAGTCTCAACGCATCGTCGGCAACGAACACACGAGCAGTGGCAACTTCTTTCAACGATGACTCGTCAAGTTTACGGTGCTGTTGGACTAAATTGAGAAATCGATTGCCGAAGGTATCGACGGTCTTTTGCATCAACATTTTTTCTTCGTCGTTTGATTCGCGGAAAGGCGAACCCATGTCTTTATTGGTTCCGGATTTGTTGGTCTCAACGCTCAGACCAATCTTATCCAACAGTCCGACGGCTTTGGGACGCATAAAAATTACACCGACGGAACCGGTCAGCGTTGTGGGGTGCGCCGTGATCCTATCGGCAGGCAGGGAAAGATAATAGGCGCCGGAGGCGGCGACATCCATCATCGCCACGGAAATTTTATTGCCTGTTTTGGCTTTATAGGCTGATATCTCATGATACAAAAGGTCGCTAGCCGTAATCGTTCCTCCCGGGGAATTGACCTTCAATAAAACGGCTTTGATTTTCGAATCACTCCGGGCTTTATTGAGCTGAACGACAACCTGCTCCACAAGACTGGGTTTGGTGCCGAAAAAATCTTGCTGCGGCGAATCTGAAATCATTCCGTTGATGGGAATGATCAGTATTTTATCTTTTCCCGTGCCTTCCAGCGTATGCTCCTGAAGAGGGTTCGGCGTTGTGTCAAAAAGATTAAGCCTGGGGAGTGAACAAGCAGAGAGCATCAGCATCAGGCACAAAGCCGGCAGGAAGAATATTTTTTTCATGGGAATTCCTTTCCTTCAAGGTTCATTACTTCATCAATTTTAAAATATACTTCATCATTTTACCCTTGTGGGGCGCGGTGACGTCAACGATATCGACGAAGTTGTAACTGCGCAGAATGCTTTTCGTGTGCGAGAAGGTATCAAA
>CAZOPH010000288.1:0-1846 GCA_964581635.1 uncultured Smithella sp. | reverse complement strand
CACAATGCCAAGTGTCTGGGCAAACAACTTTCCCGGTATCTTGATTTTTCCGAAGGCCGCGCGCTGCTCCTGAATAATGCCGATTGGCTCACTTCAATCAATTACATTGAATTCCTGCGTGATATCGGGCGGCATTTCAGCGTTAACCGGATGCTGGCTGCGGAAAGCTACAAAATCCGTCTGGAGAAAGGCTTGAATTTTATCGAGTTCAACTACATGCTGCTACAGGGCTATGATTTCCTGTATCTATACCAGCATTACGGCTGCGCTCTGCAGATGGGCGGCAACGACCAGTGGGGCAACATGCTGGCCGGCACCGAACTCATTCGCAAAGTTGAAGCCAAAGATGCGCAGGCCGTCACATTTCCCCTGATTACCACGTCGCTCGGACAAAAGATGGGGAAAACAGAAAAAGGCACTATCTGGCTTGACGGCACGCTCACCAAACCTTACGAATATTACCAATACTGGGTCAACTGCGATGACGCCGATGTAGAAAGGTTTCTCAAATTTTTTACATATCTGCCGCTTGAAGAAATAACCGTGGTCCAGACGCTTACCGATGCAAGACTGAACATGGCTAAGGCTGTGCTGGCCTATGAGGCGACCAAAGTCTCTCACGGCGCCGAGGCGGCAAAGGCTGCCTGGCGTGCTTCCATGGAGGCTTTTCATTCGCGTCCAGTTGATGCTGATTTGTTTCCGGCAAGCGATATTCCGCGCGAGTCGCCACAGGCCGACACCACGGCCATTCCCAGGTATAAAATCTCCCGCAAGGATCTCGAAGCAGGCCTTCTTATTTCTTCTGTATGCGCCAGATCGGGACTCACGCAATCCATGTCGGAAGCCAAGCGTCTCATCGAGCAGGGCGGTATCTATATCAATGAGCGTCAGGTGCAATCCACGGATGAAAAACTGTTGCTCGACGACTTTGCCGGCTGCTTTGAACTGCGCGTTCGCAAGGGCAAGAAGAAATATTTGATTATTGAAATAAAAGATGGATGAATATTTGAGATATAATTTTATTTGGCGTGCTGGACACACCCGCTTTTTATCAAGTCAATAAGACCTTCATATTTAAAACTTACTACTTTTTTACATCTTCAAGAAAAGGCAGCGGTTTGTCTAATCGGTAAACCAGTGACTGGCAGACAGCCAGAAGTTTTCCCGCCTCATCGGTAGCGCGGATATTGTATGTGGCGGTTCTCTTTGTTTTGTTGATTTCCATGGCTTCGGCTGTAAGCCGCGCGCCTTTGGCCGGTGAGGTCAGATAATTGATGTTCATATTGAGAGCAACCGCCATTGTGCCGTGTGAATTCGAAGCGACTTCAAAAGCCGCATCCATCAGCGAGAAGATCATGCCGCCGTGCGCCATACCGAACATGTTTTCCATGTCTTGGGTAAAATGCATTTCAACTTTGGCGAAGCCTTCCTGAACGTCAATGAGTTTCAAACCGAATTTTTTCCCGAAGGGTTCATTTTCAATCTGCTGATAGATTGCTTTTCGAATGCTATCATCCATAACTACCTCCCAGGGGGGAAATGCAGGGGCAAATTACATGAAGGTGAATCAAAAATCATTTGCCCATATAAAAAAAATCGACTTACCTGCAATTAAAAGCCAGGCCGCATCCGGGCAGTTGTGATTAATGTCTTACACAAAATCTGGTACAAAACAATAAATAAATGAGATAATACAATATAATAACATCGGTATATAAAAAAAGAAGTTTGTAAATTAATGGTTGACAAGTATATAATAAATATATAGTAGTTTAATCATAAAATTAAACTATAAAGGAAAATCCGTGTCGATTAAATACGCCATTCTTGGACTCCTTAATTATTC
>CAZOPH010000287.1:0-1872 GCA_964581635.1 uncultured Smithella sp. | reverse complement strand
AGATGAATGGGAAAAGCGCGCAAATTATAGATCTTGACGCCTGTATGGAGTGCGGTGCTTGCAGCAAAAACTGTCCGGCAGGCGCGGTAAATGTTCAATCCGGTGTCGGTTGCGCTGCAGCCGTCATAAACAGCATGCTGGGGCGAAACGGCGGCGAATGCTGCTGCGGACCTCAGACGGATAACGCAGGCGCGTCCGGAAGTAGCGGCTGTTGCGGCTGAGCTTTTTGCTTAATGCAGGTTTATAAAATTATTCGTGAAATTATTCTCAGACAATCAAAAAATCCCTATGGCCGAAAGGCCATAGGGATTGAAATTTATTATCTAAACTTTAATGTTTAGAAATAGTATTTTATGCCTAATCCAACATTAATTCCATGGACATCAACATCAACTTCGTCAGGTGAAACACGTAAATAATTATAACCGACTTCAAAGTTAAAACCGACTTCGGGCAACTGCGGGAAATTATATTCAGCGCCTGCAAAGATGCCGGGGGAAATAACAGAGCCATCTTCACCATCAGCATCAAACTGGCCAAAACCTAATTTCAACCCACCATAGAATCGGCTGTTCGGTCTTACCAGAAAAGCGTACATTCCCTTAGCTTCGAGCATCCAAAGATCAGCATCTGCTCCAGAACCAGAATCGTACTCAATTTCACCTTTCCCATAGAAAAAATTGCCTTCCAAGCCAATAGCGGTGTTTGGGCCAAGCCAAGCTCGCACTGAAGCCCCATTTAGCATGTTACCAGCAATTAGGCCTTGAAAACCGAAACCGATTTTAGCATTGTCCGCTGCAAAAGACGGAGCAGCGCACAGACAAATCACCGTGACCATGACAGCCACATAACCCAAAATTCTTCTCTTCATTTTTTCCTCCTAAGTTAAATAGGTCAAAAAACTTCCGCCTTCTTCTCCAAACGGGCATCTCTTGAAAAAGGCCACCTCAACTTCTGCCGCATATTTTGCCTCCCGAGATTCCGGCTGCAAAATTAACGTTGTGAAACTGTCATCGGCCTATCAGGCTTGTCCAGATTTGTTTCCTGAAGGCTCGAACGCGTTTCATCTGATTAATGCGCTTAGCAAATTCAATGCCATACGTAAAAAATATATCTAGTGGATAAAATAGTGTGGATTTAGTTTTTCTAAACAAGGTGCAAGCGATTGAGGAGAAGCACTATAATACGTTCTTCTATTTGAAATAATTAACATTATAGGAAAAAATTCAGTGTGTTTCCGATGATCAGTTCTTCATCCAACATGTGTTTATTTTAGCACAGGCATTGGGATCGCAGCCACGATTTGGAGCAAAAAGACACTTGCAAATGCATGTGTGTGTCGTTTTTAACACACCTCCATTGAAAACGGCATACATTCAATACTAAGATGATGAGTTTAGACTAGCTCAAAAGCATTCAATGAATGCTACCGGAAAACCGTGCAGGCCATTATCTGCGTCAAAGTGGAGCCGGGCCGGAAAGCCTCCTCCATTTTGACGTCTGGCGCGGTTACAATGGCCTTGTTGACTTGGGATACAAAAAACACTATTGTATCCATCAATGAAAGAACGAATTTTCCCGTAAGAAAAAACATATTAATGACATTGAATGGTTCCGGTCGTTCACCTAACCTAGATCCTTGATTAAATAACGGCTTGAGGCTAAAAATGATTCGCTTTCTGAATAACCGCAATTTTATTTTTCTGCTGGCCATTGGATTCGGGCTTGCTTTACCGCAGCCGGCAGTCTGGACCAAACTGATGATAATGCCTGCGTTGGCGCTCGTCATGACGTTGGCAACCATCAATGTCTCCAACGATTATTTTCTCAAACCGCGCGCGATACTGATTCCGTCTCTGTTCGGTATCCTCA
>CAZOPH010000286.1:0-1904 GCA_964581635.1 uncultured Smithella sp. | reverse complement strand
ATAGCGTCTGGTAATTTAGCGGCTGCATCGCTGAGCGTCTTGGCCCCTTCAATCACACACTGAATCGGAATCGGTCCGTTGGGGGACATCAACTGGGCCATGCCGGTGAAAAGGGGTTCCCGGCTTTCATCAGGCGAGCCGTCAATCTTGACGGGCGTAAGACGCCGGATCGTGGCATACGTCAGGTCCGTGAAGGACTCTTCTCGATAAAGGTTATCGGGATTTATTTTGATATTCGTTATTTTGGGTTCGTTGGCGTTACTCATGAGCTGTCTCCTTCTTTCTAGGGGGTTGATGATTCATCCGTCCCGAAAAATAATGGAAACTGCAAGCGAAACGGCCTCCCTTTTTTCGGATCATTGCCTGTTTCCCTACACTGAAAAGGCTGAAGGGTCAAGAAGGGATATCGGCGATGATCGGGTCAGGCCGGGTCTTTGAATATCGGCGCACGCTTGGTAAAGTTTGCCGAAACAGCCTCCAATTGGTTGGGACTCCCCATGAGCGTCATCATCAGTTCGGATTCCATCATCAATCCTCTGCCGGAGTCACCATGCCACACTTCGTTGATGAGCTTTTTCGCCGCGCGAATGGCATCGGGATTTTTGGATGCGATCTCGCCGGCCAGGGCCATGGCTTCTTCATAGGGTTTTTCGCAGACGTGCGTCACCAGATTCAATCGGGCCGCTTCTTCGCCTTTGATGGTTTTCCCCGTAAAGATCAGTTCTTTGGCCACGTCAATCGATACGACATCGCGGATGGTCTGAGTCACGCTCATATCCGGAATCAATCCCCATCTCATTTCCATGATGGAGAATTTTGCATCAGGCGTGCTGAATCGAATGTCAGCCCCCATGGCGATCTGGAAACCGCCGCCCAACGCCACGCCATGAATGGCCGCGATGACCGGCACGGGGAGCTCTTTCCATCCATATCCGATATGCTGATAGATATTGGAAATCCGTTTTTCGTATCGATCCGTAAGATTGGGAAACTTATTTTCTCCGGCCTGCATGGCCGCGAAGTTCTCAATATCCAGCCCGGCGCAGAAGCTCTTGCCTTCACCGGAAATAACCACAACACGGACGCCGGGTTCTTTGGCCAGCCGGTCGATGGCGGCGGCCATGGCGTCGATCATGGCAAAGCTGAGCGCGTTGTATTTTTCAGGCCGGTTGAAGCGGACGTCCGCTACGTGGTTTTCGATGGAAATTTTTACCAGTTCACTCATAATTTATTCCTTTCTTCGCTTATGCTTTCACTTTACCAGCTCGATACCTGCGTTATGAGCCTGGTCCATAACCGTTTGAGTATTTCTTGCCGAATCCGGGCCGGCCATTCCTCCCGCAGCAATGCGGCCCTCAACCTTGAAGCCCAGGAAACCGAGGACGGCTTCATTCAGATCGAAGGACGAAGCAAACAAGCCGGTTTCCGGCTGTGCCTGCGAATAGACGGTGATGACTTTCTTTCCTTTTATCTTATTCCTGAACGCTCCCGGTTTACCGTCCTTGAGATACAGCAGGGCAAAAAGCCGGTCGATAAAAGTTTTGGTTTGACCGGTTATCTGGAACATAAAAACCGGCGTGCCGATGACGACGGCGTCGGCGCTGAAGATTTCATCGTAAAGCGGCGTCATGCCGTCCGTCTGGACACACTTGCCTTCCGGAGTCTGGCACTTGTAGCAAGCCTGACATCCCCGAATTCCCAGTTCATTGATATTGAAGATTTTCGTTTCCGCGCCAGCCTCAGAGGCTCCCCGAAGAACCTCGTTGACGATGGCTGTCGTGTTGCCTCTTTTTCTTGGACTTCCTACAAAACCGACGACTTTCATTTTTTCTCCTTTAAGAATCCTTCACAGTTTTTAATTATTTTTCGGAATTTCGAGAAAGGGCGGCAGGTTGGGGCGGTGC
>CAZOPH010000285.1:0-1918 GCA_964581635.1 uncultured Smithella sp. | reverse complement strand
TCGGCTGATAACCGACGGCCGAAGGCATACGTCCCAGCAGAGCGGAAACTTCAGATCCAGCCTGTGTAAAACGGAAAATGTTATCGACAAACAAAAGCACGTCCTGCCCTTCCACATCGCGGAAATATTCTGCGTTGGCCAGAGCGGTCAGAGAAATTCTAGCCCGGGCTCCGGGAGGTTCCGTCATCTGTCCGTAAATCAAAGCCGCTTGCTTGATAACGCCGGATTCCAGCATTTCACGATAAAGGTCGTTTCCTTCACGGGTTCTTTCACCGACACCCGCGAAAACCGAAATACCGCCGTGGTGCATTGCAATGTTGTGAATCATTTCCATCATAACGACTGTCTTGCCAACACCTGCGCCGCCGAACATGCCCATTTTACCACCGCGGGGGAAGGGAACCAACAGGTCGATGACCTTAACACCCGTTTCCAGAACATGCACGGATGTGTCCTGCTCAAGGAAAGAAGGTGAAATTCTATGAATAGGCATCTTTGTTTCAGCATTAATGGGTCCCAGCCCATCCACAGGACGACCGACAACATTTTGTATTCTGCCAAGACATGATTTACCGACGGGAACGGTAATCGGAGCTCCCGTGTCTTTGCAGGTCATGCCGCGAACCAAACCATCGGTAACATCCATGGCGATGCAACGGACAACATTATCGCCCAAATGCTGCGCCACTTCGACAACCAGGTTATCTTCCTGATCATTGATCGCGGGGTTAGTAATCAAAATTGCGTTCAAAATGCTGGGAAGTTTCCCTTCTTCAAAAGCCACGTCAACAACGGGTCCAATAACCTGAACAATCTTTCCGATATTCATAACTATCTCCTTACAAATAGTCGCATTAATATATTTTACATGCGGCAGATTACCGCAGAAAAATTAACCTTTCGACAGAGCTTCAGTGCCGCCAACGATATCCATCAACTCCGCCGTGATGGCCGCCTGTCTTGCCTTATTCATCTTCAGCGTTAAACTGCTGATCAGTTCTTCGCAATTGCTGGTTGCGTTATCCATAGCAGCCATCCGTGCACCGTTTTCACCGGCTGACGTTTCCAGAAGCGCACGGTAAACCAAAACATGAACATACATCGGCAGCAATTTGTGCAACAATATTTCATCAGACGGTTCATAGGTATAATCTAGCCGTTTATCAGCCTCCACCTCGGCATCCTGGCCAATCGATGGTAAAGGAAACAACCGGACAACCGTTGGCTTTTGAACGGATACATTGACAAACTGGTTATAAATTAAATACAACTCGTCATATTCTTCCTTGATAAAAGGTGTAATAACTTCATCAGCAATGGATACCGCCAAAGTCATATCAAACTTGCTTAAGGCGTCCACTTTCTGCGCAATCACATTGGCCTTTTTCCGGAAATAATCCCTGCCTTTTCGCCCAACATTGATGAGGCCGATCTCTTTACCTTCTTTTCCTTTTTCGCGCAAAAACCTTTCAGTTGCTTTAATCAGGTTTGTATTAAATCCACCACAAAGTCCGCGGTCGGACGTCATACAAATGACTCTTATTTTCTTGGGATCGCGCACGGCAAGCAAGGGATGTGTTGAACTATCCACTCGTAAAGCAACACTGCTGAGAACATCCATAAATTTCCCGGCGTAGGGCCGGAAATTTTCCATTTTCAACTGCGCCGATTTAAATTTAGACGCAGCAACCATGTTCATAGCGCGTGTAATCTGCTTTGTCTTTTGAACAGCGCTAACTTTTCTTTTTATGTCTTTAAGCGAGGCCACCGATGATTCTCCTCAACTATTTATTTTGAACTTTATGACTGTGTCCCTGTTTTCAGAATTTAAACACGAAATTCAGTTTTAAGTTTTTTTATAAGTTATTCCGCCACAAAAACAGAGTCGAAGGCCGTCAGAGCATCCTTCATCTTCTTT
>CAZOPH010000284.1:0-1925 GCA_964581635.1 uncultured Smithella sp. | reverse complement strand
AATTGGAAAGATGGATTTAGCGCACTTCGGTGCATCCTCAAATACAACATGTTTTCAAGGTAGCCTGGAATACATGGAGGAAAATGACAAGTAATGGGATGTAAGTGTTAAAATAAATGTTGAGCCATTCATTAGCAAGATTGGAAATTTAATGAAAAGAGTGAACACGGCGTTAACTGCAGTTATTGTGGCATATTTGTTGATTGTCAGTCTATGGTTCGCTGTCTCTCATTCTGTCAACCATGATGAACATCAATTCATGGCAAGTGCTTTCCTGGTAGCACAGTATGGCCTCCATCCATATCAAGATTTTCCTTATTTCCATATGCCGAATCTTGTTTATTTGTATGCACCGCTCTTCCTCGTCCCTTACTCATATATGCTAGCAAGATTATTTGTCACTATCTGTGCACTTGGAATCTGCCTGACCATTTTCTTAACTGCACATTCTCTCTTTGCTGGTCAGAAAAAACTGAAAAGTTTAATTCTTCCGATATCAGCCACCGTTTTGCTCTTTCATTCCCCCCTGTTTTGTTATGCATCATCCTGGGTATGGAATCACACACCATCCACCCTTTGTGCTTTATTAGCGTTTCTTTTCCACTGCCAAGCTATCAGGTATAAAAAACCATTGCCGTTCTTCTTTATAAGCGGTGTTAGTCTTGGAATGGCTATTGGAATTCGCCTGTCTTTTGCTCCTTTAGTTGTGCCTTTCCTTCTTGCTGTTTGGATTTTTCGAGCGGGCACAATTAGAGAAAAAGGGCTACATGTAATGGCGTTCGCGGCCGGGGGATTGATTGCCAATCTACCTGCTGTCTATTTCTTCTTCACTACCTTCGAAAACTTTGTATTTGGGAATCTAGGATACGCCAAGTTGAACACAATCTACTATCAAGAAATGTTGTTGTCCTCAGGAAAGATGACGTTCGTAGGAAAAGGGAAAGACTTGATGGAACTTTTTTTCGGAAAATTAGGTCAATTTCTTATCATGGCGGTTACCTTATTTAGTCTCGTGCTCCTCGGAATCGATACAATGAGGAGCGCTATGCGACCGAGATTTGAGATACTGTTTCTTCTGCTATTGCTACCCTTTGTGTACATTGGATGTATTGCGCCGACGCCTACCCAGAAACAGTACTATTTTGCACTGCTTCCCTTCATCCTCTTGCTCAGCCTTTATGCTATCTCGGACCTTCGACATTACGCATTTTCAAAAACTGCGGGTATGTTTTTTGTGATTGCGGCTCTCACTTCGTTCATCTACTATACACCAATTAAAAATAGTGACATGGTTCACGGATTGATGAGGCCCGAGTTATGGACTCCTATTCGTCTTCATAAGGAAGCTGAAAATATTAGAGCCTATGTCGATATGAGGAGTGGACAGGGGGCGGTGCTGACCCTTTCCCCGCTTTACGCCATCGAGTCGGGATTGCCGATTTACAAAGAATTTGTTACAGGGCCATTCGCATGGCGTGTAAGTCACCTGATATCTGAAGAAGAATCTGTAAATAGAGGCCTGCCGTTGATCTCACGAATCAACGGGTTCTTGGAAGAGAAACGGCCCCGTGCCGTTCTGACGGGCAAGGAGAAAAAGCAATTAGAAATACCTATAATCAGAGGTGCTCAGCAACTCGGATACCAACCGACAGTGACTCCAGGAGGTATTGTTATATGGCTCTCTCCGAAATGACACTCTTCAGGGGAGCAGATAACCAGGCACCTCAATCAATGACAACGTCGGAATTTTCTAATCTAACAGAATAAAGTTTTCATGCCTTCTCCTCTAGCCCTTTTCTTTTTGTTGACAGGCTATGTTTTTCAGAAGAACTAAATCGTGCGTTGTTATGAGTGACTTATTTCTCAAGTCCTACTTATGCCGGATGCAGAAGTTACCTTGTTCTTCAAACTTTTTAAAACGGCTA
>CAZOPH010000283.1:0-1934 GCA_964581635.1 uncultured Smithella sp. | reverse complement strand
GCCTTCTTTCGGCTGGACAAAAAATTCCACACAACTGTCTTTCCAGACATCGCTTTGGAATCGCGCGTGGATGCAACGGACATATCGATCCTCCGCGCGGAAAATTCCAAAAATATTTTGCTCATTATAAAACAGTTTACAAAACGTCCGTGGCCGATGAGCGCTGCCTTCGGGACGGAAACAGCCCACAGATAGAGGTTGTGCCTGTCGCCAAAATGCACCATCCCAAAGTCCCTGCATTTCGGGAATCTGCCGGGTGAATAAAATTTTATGCTTTGGATGTCTCATTGATTTATCGTTTGCGGTGGTGAATATTTTTTGTTATTTCTTTAAACATGAATCGGGATATGCTTTTACTTCAGCAGGGAGCCAGGCTCCTGGACATTGAACTTGACGATGAGCAGTGCTCCTTATTCGACCTTTATCAAAACGAGCTCTTAAAATGGAATGCCGCAACCAACTTGATATCTGAAAAAACAGCCGGTGAAATCGTCACCCGTCATTTTCTGGATTCATTATCCGCCGCTAAATTCATCACAAATCCAAACGCCCGGGTGATGGACCTTGGATGCGGTGCAGGATTTCCCGGCATTCCCTTAAAAATCGCCATGCCGTCTATACAACTTTACCTTCTGGAAACCAATCGCAAAAAAGTGTCTTTTTTAAAGCACATCATTCGCACCCTGAATCTTGACCAGACACAAACACTTCATGACCGGACGGAAAACATTGTTCAGGCAGAAACATGGAAGGAAAAATTTGATATTGTTATCTCCCGGGCTGCTTTTAAATTGACCAATTTGCTGACCCTGGGACAGTATTTTCTCGCCCTAGATGGCCTGTTGATAACTCTCAAGGGACAGGATGTTTCCTCGGAATTGGACACAGCGCTGGCGGATAGAAATGCATCGAATATATATCAATTATATCAATATGATATAAACATGACTCTTTTGGGCCCGCCACGCAAAATTATTATCTTCCGGAAGACAAAATAAAACAAAAAAGCCTTCTAAAAAAGCCTTTTTTATGTTAGTGCTTACCCAGGTTTTTCCAAAAGAAATTTTCGGAAAACTTACACATAAATAATGAATAAAATCATATGTATCGCAAATCAGAAAGGCGGCGTCGGTAAAACGACGACAGCTATTAATTTATCCGCCTCGCTGGCTGCGGCAAATAAGAAAACTTTGCTCATTGATGCCGACTCACAGGGCAATTCCTCCAGTGGCCTGGGCATCGATAGAGTACGCTATGATAAATCGAATTTTTATCATGCCATGATTGGGCAGGTGACGCTGGATTCAGTCATTTTACAGACCGCATTACCTAATCTGGACATGATTCCTTCCAACCAGGATCTGATTGGTCTGGAAGTTGAATTTGTTCAATTGGAGAATCGCGAAGTCCGTCTGCGTCAGATGTTAAAATCACTGGGCAGGAACTACGACTTTATAGTCATTGACTGTCCGCCGTCACTTGGCTTCATGACGGTCAACGCACTCGTCGCGGCAGACTCTTTGATTGTTCCCTTACAGTGCGAGTATTATGCCCTGGAAGGATTGGGATATTTACTCAACACTGTGAAATTAGTCAAAGCTAAATTGAATCCTGACCTAGCCTTAGGCGGCATTTTATTGACGATGTTCGATGTACGTAATTCATTGTCCCATCGCGTGATGGAAGATGTATGCAAACATCTGGGTAATAAGGTTTTTAAAACCATTATTCCGCGCAATGTGCGGCTTTCGGAAAGCCCCAGTCACGGTTTGCCTATTATTTTATATGATATCAAATCGCGTGGAGCGATTGCTTACATGGAACTGGCGCAGGAAATTCTTCGGAGGGAAATATAGATGGCGCAAAAAAAAGACGCACTGGGAAAAGGACTTGGCGCCATTTTTTCAGATCTGCTCGATAATGATACCGGTAAG
>CAZOPH010000282.1:0-1936 GCA_964581635.1 uncultured Smithella sp. | reverse complement strand
ATCCTTCGATGTTCGCCCGCATCATCAAACCTTTGTCAATTTTCTGAAAAAATACGAGACCGATTAAAAAAACGGTTAAGGATGGATTTTAACCGAATATCGGGATTGCCATATAAAAAGTAGAATGGGGAGTGGACTACGGAGAAGAATAACATCATCTTCACTGCTCATAAAAACACTCACGCCGGCAGCATTTTAAATTACCGCCGGCGTAAGTCGTAAATTCTAAGACAGGGGGATTTTTCTTTTCTTCCCCATCAATCTATCAGTTATTGTAAAGGGCCTTCAGTTGTTCTCCGTATTGTTTCATCACATTACGGCGAACAAGTTTCATCGTCTGAGTCATCATACCGTTGGCCACGGAGAAATCTTCGGCAATATAAAGGAACTTCTGCGGAATTTCATATCCGCCGAAAGATTTACGGAGATGTTCGGTTATCTGCTGAGAGATAAAATCCGTGCATTCTTTGTTGGCAATGGTTTCTTGCGGAGTGCCCTGAGCCCATGCGGATGTTTTGGAATTAGTTTTAAGCACTTCAAAATCCGGCACAACCAATGCCACGTTGTACAGGCGGCCTTCACCGTAAACCAAAGCATTGGATACATAGGGGACTAATTTTATTTCGCCTTCGATGGATTCAGGATGCACATACTTGCCGTTTTCCAGCTTGTATTCATCTTTGAATCGGCCGGTGATATGCAGGTATCCTTCTTCGTCCAGCCAGCCGCGGTCTCCCGTCCTGACACCGGGCAAACCGTTCCAGGTATCGGGCATCATGGCTTCCTTGGTGATGGCCGGTTTGTTATGGTATCCCTGCATAACCTGCGCGCCGTAAACCACGATTTCGCCATCCGGGCTGTCTTCTCCGACGCGGGATTTGTCGATCACCACCTTTGTGTCCTTGAAGGCCTTGCCGACCGTGCCGTATTTATTGCCCCGGCCGGGTGAATTATTGGAAATGACTGGCGAGGTTTCCGACAGACCGTAACCGTCGTAGGTGGGCACGCCGACGTCGGCGAAGAACAGCGCGATTTCAGGCTTCATCATCGCCCCTCCGGTGACAACATGTCTTAACCTTCCGCCGAAGATCGCCCGGATCTGTGAAAACACCAGGGCGTCAAGATCCTGGAAGTCTTTTGTTTTCTCGGCAAGCCCCCGGTTCTTGACGGCCTCAGCGCAGGCGGCGTCAAAGAACTGTTTTTTGACCGGATCGGCCGCCACGCCCTGCTGGATTTTGTCGTAAATAATGTTGAAGACACGCGGCACGGCGGACATGTGGGTGGGCTTGACTTCACTGAAATTGGCAACCAGTTTTTCCGCGGATTCGGCAAATCCGAGACTCCAGCCGCCAAAAATATACGTGTGCAGATCGGCGGTCAGGCCGAAACTGTGCGCCCAGGGAAGAATGCTCAAACCTACTTCATCCTTGAACCCTTCATCAAAAGTTGCATGACACTCCTTGGCGTTGTGTGTCATGTTGCCGTGATGGAGCAGCACGCCTTTCGGATCGCCGGTGGTGCCGGACGTGTAAATAATAAAAGCCGTCTCCGACCAATGTGGCCTGTAGGAAGGCGCAGGATTGGCTTTGCCCATTTTTTCCAGCGCGGAAAGCGTATTTTCTCCCTCACCGAAAAGGATAAATATATCTTTTAAGGTTGGGATATTTTTCTGGAACCCCTTTATGGCGTCATAAATTTTCTGATCACGGACAAAAAGATATTTAATAGCCGCGTCCTGAATGATATATTGCCAGACCTTCTGCAGTTCCTTTTCATACATGGGGACGAAAACCCCGCCCAGGCCGTGGGTGGCATTGGCGCACACAAACCATTCCACGCAATTGCTGACGATTACTCCGACTTTTTCGCCTTTGCTCAATCCCAGTTTATTTAAAGCTCCTCTGAGGTTGTTTACCCTCTCGGCTACAGCGCTGTA
>CAZOPH010000281.1:0-1947 GCA_964581635.1 uncultured Smithella sp. | reverse complement strand
TGGAGAAAGACTATATCAAGAACCGTCCGATCAGAGAAAAAATGACACTTGATGTTATCGTGGCATTGAGCGGGGGCAATTACTATATCCATGCCCTGGACAAAACGTTTCCGGGCGAGACCACGACTGTCAGGGTGGTTCATGCTGTTCAAATGTTTAAAGAATACAACGCCAAATATCTTGTCTGCTCCGGGAAAGGCGACGGCAAAATATCCCATGCGGCGCTGATGGCGCATATGGCCGAAGCTTTCGGCGTGCCCAAGGAGAGGATCCGCATCGAAGCTAAATCGGAAAACACGTATGAAAATGCGGTGAGTTTCAACAAAATGTTCACTGATAAAGATATCAAGATCGGACTGGTGACGTCGGCCTATCACATGAAACGAAGCGAGACAGAATTCCGAAAGTTTTTCAACAACGTGATTCCTCTGCCGTCGAGCTATCTTTACGCATCACCGGTTGGAACTCCCGCAGTCCGATACATCCCGCAGTCTCAATGGCTTTACAACAACCAGCTTGTTTTCAGAGAGTATGTGGGGCAGCTCTGGTATGGTATTAAAGATATATAACGGTTAGTCAGCTGGGTGCTTATTAAATTTATGTATAAATTATTTATTTCCGGTTGGCGTGATATCTTTGCGGCTCTAAAGGGTTATGAGCTGGCCGGTATTCTCGGCATGCAGGATATTCGTCAACGATATCGGCGATCATCACTCGGGCCTTTTTGGATCACCATCAGCATGGGTGTGTTGATTGGAGCGCTTGGTTTAGTATTTGGTAATCTTTTTGACACTCCCATGAAAGAGTTTCTCCCGTTTCTGACCGTCGGGTTGATTTTATGGACGTTGATCACTACGATACTAACCGAAGGCTGCCTTGGCTTTACAGTGGCCGAAGCCATCATCAAACAAATTTCTTTGCCTCTGTTTACCCATATTCTGCGGGTGATATGGCGCAACGTGGTTATTTTTGTTCATAACATCGTCATCTATCCTTTAGTTTTATTGGTCTTCTGGTTGCCTTTACGTGCCACCGCAATTTTTTCCGTTCTTGGATTTGTGCTATTGATGATTAACTTGTCCTGGATGGCTCTGCTGCTTGGTGTTTTATGTACCCGTTATCGCGACATTCCTCAGATCGTTTCCAATCTTTTGCAGGTTTGCTTTTATCTGACGCCGATCATCTGGATGCCGTATCTGTTGCCGAAACGCGCCAGCTTTCTTTTGCTGGACGCCAATCCTTTTTTCCATTTGATCGAAATTGTCCGTGCACCCTTACTGGGAACGCTGCCATCTAACTTCAGCTGGCTTATTTGTGTTGTACTGGCCTTGGTAGGATGGTGCATTACAATCTTATTTTACGGACGGTTTCGTTCGCGCATAGCTTACTGGTTATAGGATTGATTTATGACACACATTCGTATGAATAATGTAAGTGTTGATTTTCCGATCTATAATACCACCGGACGTTCGCTGAAAAACCAGCTGATGCAGGCGGCAACCGGCGGCCGCATGGGTTCCAATGAGCAGGGTCGTGTGGTCGTGAGGGCTCTGCAAAGCATTAGCCTTGAATTCAAAGAAGGAGACCGGGTGGGTGTGGTCGGTCACAATGGCGCGGGTAAAAGCACATTGCTGCGGGTTATTTCCGGAGTTTATGAGCCGATAGAAGGTTGTCTCGAAGTCCAGGGAAAAATTACCACTATGATTGATCTGAGCCTCGGGATGGATGGAGAGGCAACCGGCATAGAAAATATATACCTTCGAGGAGCTCTGCTCGGTTTCAACCGACAATGGCTGTCCTCCAAGATAAGTGATGTTGTGGATTTCGCCGGCTTGGGTGATTTTATTCGCATGCCGCTGCGGACCTATTCCACAGGCATGCAGATGCGCTTGGCCTTTTCCATAGCGACGCTTGTGCAACCCGAGATTATTCTCATGGATGAATGGT
>CAZOPH010000280.1:0-1952 GCA_964581635.1 uncultured Smithella sp. | reverse complement strand
GCCTATCCGGAGATGCTCAACGCCATCGGAATCGCCGGCTATATCCTGCCTGTTTCCATGGCGGAGCAGCTCATGGGAGGCTACACCGTAAAAATCGTGCAGGGCGGCCAGGCTGCGAGCGCCGGCATCATGGCGGCGGGTCTGGCAGGTAAAGGAATTACCGGCAGTCCATATGTTCTGGAAGGAACGGAACTTAAGGGCGGCATCACCCAGATAACCATGAAGGCGGATGCCAAACCGGAAAGGATAACCGAGAAGCTGGGCGAACATTATTCCATCACCGATGTTTATTTCAAGCCATACACAGCCTGCCGGCATACGCACGGCGCAGCTCAGGCGACCCTGGACCTCATGAGAGAAAAAACAATCGCGTCCGGTGATATCGATTCCATCATGGTATCAACCTACGGTGTGGCTGCCTTGGCCGTGGGCAAGGGTGTCCCGGAAGGTGGCAGCTTTGTATCGGCGCAATTTTCCATTCCCCATGTCGTAGCGGCCTGCATTCTCGACGGTGCGCTCGGGCCGGCGCAGCTCACGGAGCGGCGTATTATTGACCCGGCGATTATTGCGCTGAGAAAGAAAGTGACGGTGAAAATGGATGATGATCTGAATAAAATGTATCCGGATAAAACCGCCAGCCGTGTGGAGATCCTGCTGAAAAACGGCGAACGGTTGGCGCGTCAGATCGACATTCCCAAAGGTGATCCGCGCGATCCGATGGAAGCCGGAGATATAGCACAAAAAGTGAAGTTTTTCGCGGGGAGGCGGGATCAGAAAAAGCTGGATCGCATCGTCGACGCTATTCTGAATCTGGAAAAGGCAAACAACGTCAGGGAACTGGTTTCCCTCATCTAAACCATTCGACTCAAAGGAAGTGACATGGATTTTACACTGAATGAAGAACAGAAAATGCTCATTGAAACCATCAGGACCATGGGCCAACGGGAAAAATTCAAGGAATTGGCGAAGCATATCGATGAGACAGGCGAATTCCCATTTGACCTGCTCAAAAAATATGCCGATCTGGGACTGCTAGGAATGACGATTTCCGCCGAACACGGCGGGGGGGGACAGCCGGCGCTCAACGCGATCCTGTGTGTTGAAGAACTGGCCAAGTTCAGCCCCATGATCGCTGCGCCGGTCTTCGAATCCAACGTCGGGCCGGTTCGGGTCATTGACATTTTCGGGACGGAGGAACAGAAAAAAACCATTATACCGGGCGTCTGCAAGGGTGAGCGCAGTGTTTCTGTCTGCATGACCGAACCGGAAGCGGGTTCGGATCTTACGGCGCTGACGACACACGCAGTGGAAGATGGAGACGACTATGTGCTCAACGGCCGGAAGTGCTTTATCACCGGCGGGGGGCACGCCAGCCATTACATGGTCTATACCCGATTTGGCGGCGTGAAAGGATATAAGGGCATCGGCGGCCTGTTGGTGGAAAAGGGATCATCCGGTTTCACGTTCGGCAAGCAGGAAAAATTTATGGGCCTCCGGGGCATGCCCTCGTGTGACCTCATCTTTGACAACGTGCGCGTTCCAAAGAAAAATCTGGTCATCCCGCCGGGCGAGTTCAATAAGCTCATGTGGACATTTGACATCGAGCGGTGCGGCAACTCCGCAATGTGCCTGGGCATAGCGGGTGGCGCCTTCGACGAGGCGAAGGCCTATGCCATGGAACGCAAGGCTTTCGGCAGGCCCATCTGCGAATTTCAGGCGGTGCAGTTTATGATGGTGGATATGGCCGCGAAAATCGATGCGGCAAGGCTTCTGGTCTATCGCGCCGTGAGCGGCGCGGGACAGGGGCTGCCGTCCATTTACGAAGCCTCGATGGCCAAGGCCTACGCCAATGAAATGGTGGTGGATGTAACCAATATAGCCATGCAGGTATTCGGAGGATACGGCTACAGCACGGAATTTCCCATGGAACGCATGTACCGCGACGCGAAAGC
>CAZOPH010000279.1:0-1958 GCA_964581635.1 uncultured Smithella sp. | reverse complement strand
TTTTTGGATAGCGGCAGCCCATCAGATTTCTTTGCGCAGCTTCGCGCAAAAACTCTTTGGGAAATTTGATGGTGTCCGTATCCATATCCAGAATCATCTGACGCGGAATACCTCTGACAAATTCACGCACTTCATCCCGGATTTTAATCTGCTCTTTTGTCAACATATGCTCAAACATGGCTTCCTCCCTATCATGCAGTGGCTTTTAGCTTTGTCTCGTCGCAAAGTTTTGGGGATTATAACAGAAAAGCTTCCTGATACGTACAATAAATGACAGGTGTTTCAGAATAAAAATCACTCTTGACTATTATCCGGTAGTATGACCATGCTGCGACGTATAGAGCGTGATCTTTTTTAAAATACTGGTTATTTTTAATTAATGAGACGCAACCACCGGAACCGCTTTTTGTCCTGGTGGTTTTTTGTTTATCACCCTGCAACGACGACATTATGGGTATAAAGTCTCGGGTGATATAGATAAACCGGGCAGGCACAATCGCTCGGCAGGTGAGGCATACAAGCCCTCCCTTCAACCTTCCTTCTCAATCAGGAGCTGGATGGGGGTGATGACGATGCTTTGTGGAACCCCACGGGGGAATGAAGGTTTAACATATGCCAAACAACTGGCATAAAAAGAAAGGGAACTAAAATGAACAAGAATTTGTATGTCGGCAACCTGTCTTCCAAGGTCACTGATGAAGACCTGAAGACAAACTTTGCGGAAGCAGGCGAAGTCGCTTCCGCGTCCATTATTAAAGACAAATTTACCGGCCAGTCCAAAGGATTCGGTTTTGTCGAAATGAAAACTGAAGAAGGCGCCACGCAGGCCATTCAGAAGTTTAATGGCGGCATGCTGGACGGCAAGGCCATTACCGTCAACGAAGCCAGACCCAAGAAAGAATTCGGTGCAGGCGGCGGAAATCGCGGCGGCGGTGGATACCGAGGTGGTGGAAACCGAGGCGGTGGTGGCAACCGTGGTGGTAGATACTAGGATCCGCAAAAAATTGAATTTCAATTGAAAAAGAGCAGAAGGGTAATATTAAACGGCCTTCTGCTCTTTTTGTCTATTTGCTCGAATGAATATATTCGGTAATTTTGGCAGCAATGGTTTTGACAACAAATTCAAATTCATCAACATCCTTGTCCAGGAGTGTCATTCGGAAACCAAGTAGCGGTGAGAAAAATGACGTCAGCGGCACAACACAGATACCGGTGGACGCCAGCAGATAGTAAACGAACCGTTTGTCGTGCTCAATATCCCCGGTGAGGCTCTCCACATAATTTCGTACATCCGATTGCTCAATCGACAGGAATTGCCGCTCGTTGAGCACTGACTCGTTGAAGAGGACTGTCATGTAAAACGCACCGTTACTTTTGTTGGCGATCAGAAAAGGAACATCTTTCAAAATACCGTAAGCGATGTTGGAGAGTTTTTCGTAGTGCTGCGTGCGCTCCCGTAAATAATTTTTATATTCGGGATGGGTCATGATTTTTGGAATCGCCATTTGCGGCAGTGTGGTAGAACACACTTCCGACATTTTCTGATGTAAGATGGTATTGATGAAGCGGTTGAAAATCGGATCCTTGTCCGCATTGTACACCTCCATCCAGCCGCAACGCGCACCCGGCCAGGGAAGTTCCTTAGAAATGCCCTTCATGGAAATACCCGGCACATCACCGATCACATCGCCGATCGGCACGGTCGATTTACCGTTGTAAACGATGTTGATATAGGTCTCATCGGAAATCACAAAAAGATCATTTTCCCGGGCAATTCGCACCACATTCTCCAGCGCCTCCACCGGATAGACAAAGCCGGTGGGGTTGTCGGGATTAATGATCAGAATGCCGACAATGGCCCGATGACTTTTCACTTTCTGCTCCAACTCCCTCAGATCGGGTTGCCAGTTGTTGTAAGGATTCATCCGGTAGGTATTGGGTGGAAAAGACGCGTGAAG
>CAZOPH010000278.1:0-1965 GCA_964581635.1 uncultured Smithella sp. | reverse complement strand
TGAAGTGATCTTGAGGTTCTCTCATCAGCTTTATGATGAATTTTCTATATGAATAATTTTTTTTCGTCAAATTGTTTTGGCTGATTCTGGAATCGAGGAGACGACAGGTTCTAATCCTCATGTTGACTCTATATCATTTTTACTTCAAAGTAGTTGACTAAATGAAAACGATGTGCAAGAAAAACAAAGCCTTAAAGCGATTCAAAATAATGCTAAATGCTCATGAACAGTCATCAAGGGGGGAAGATATCATCATGTCGAAAGTGCCGCAAAGACTGGATAGGAAAAAATCGGAAATTTATAAAGATGCCCCGATTGCCAGGTTTGGCGAGAGAAAGCCTGACTTTACCACCATGGGCCGAAAGATAAAAAATCCTCATAAGAAATTCCGTGAGGTTGTGTGTGTAGAAGCCTGTCGGACGCCCTATGGCCGTTCCGGTGGCGCACTGAAAGATTTTTCGGCGATGGAACTGGGGGCTCTGGCGATTAAAGAAGTTCTGCACAGGACGGAGGGCAAGGTCAAACCGGAGGATGTGGATTATGTTTTCATGGGACAGGTTGTTCCCGCCGGGTGCGGTCAGGTACCCGGGCGACAAGCAACCATTCTGGCGGGAGTGCCGGAATCCGTTCCTTCCATTACGGTCAATAAAGTCTGCTCGTCAGGCATCAAAACAATTGATCTGGCGTTTCAGATGATTCTGCTGGGGCGCGCTGAAATTTGTATCGCCGGTGGTCAGGAAAGCATGAGCAATTGTCCCTTTGTGCTGCCGGATATGAGATGGGGAACCAGGATGGGGTTGCCTAACGGCCGCGTCGTGGATTCGATGGTCTATGATGGTTTATGGGATGCCTTCTATAATCGTCACATGGCGATTCACGGGTCGGAGGTTGCCGATGAGTTCGGATTTACCAGGGCAGAACAGGATGAGTGGGCATTGAATTCCCAGATGAACGCCGTCCGCGCGATGAATGAAGGAAAACTCGATAATGAGATATTCCCCGTGGAAGTCCAACAGGGCAAAAAAGTAATCGTTATGGATAAGGACGAAGGGCCAAGGCCGGAGACAACGCTGGAGGGACTTGCCAAGCTTCCGCCGGTGTTCGGACATCTCAGCACGGTTACCGGACAGCCGGGCAGTGTCACAGCCGGGAACGCGCCAGGCGTTAACGACGGCGGCGATGTCTGTCTGTTAATGAGCCGGGAGAAGGCTAATGAACTAGGTCTGAAACCGATCTTCACCATTATGGATTACGCCGAAGTGTCGCAGCCGACCAAAGATATCGCAACCGTGCCGGGGCTGGCCATTAAAAAGATTCTGGAACAAAATGATCTGACGCTCGATCAGATAGACGTTATCGAAATCAATGAAGCCTTTGCCGCAGTCGCGCTGGTGAGTTGCCGTTCCATTTTGGGAATGACGAAGGAAGACATGTTGAAAAGGGTGAATATCAACGGTGGCGCAGTAGCCTACGGGCACCCCATAGGAGCAACAGGCGCCCGGATTGTGATGACACTGGGTTATGAACTGAAACGCCGAGGCGGCGGATATGGGGTCTGTGGCATTTGTTCCGGTCACGCACAAGGTGATGCAATGCTGATCAGAGTGGAAAAATCTGGTTCGGTCGGCTGATGCTGATTAATCGTCACGGCACCATTATCAGAATTTGCTCTCACCAGATCAACTTGATCGCAATGCCGAATTCCGGCAAAATACATCCGCTGAATCATCCAGTGGCGGGCAATGTTTTAATCAGTTCAATGATCTCTTCATTTGGCGGAATATCCGCCATCGAATGACCATAGTGTACAAAGCGAACCTTTCCGATTTGATCAATCAGCATCTGAGCGGGAAGTCTGCCCAGCTTGAACAGCTTAACCTCCTGTCCGTATAACTTCAGGACGCGATGTTCGGGATCGGGCAGGCCGATAAACGGTAAATGCTCCCTTGTCCAATAGTCCTGAAA
>CAZOPH010000277.1:0-1977 GCA_964581635.1 uncultured Smithella sp. | reverse complement strand
GCAAGCTGGCCGACCAGACCGGCGATGAAGTCAGCGCCATTCTGCTTGGTTCAGGTATAGAAGGTTTGGCCGCGGAGCTCGGCAAATACGGCGTGGATAAGGTTTTTGTGGGCGACAATGCCGCCATGGAACCTTACATTACTGAAGCGCACGCCGCCGTCGTCGCCAAAGTGGTTAAAGAAAATGATCCGGCAATCCTGCTTTTGGGCGCGTCGGTTCAGGGTAAAGATCTGTCTTCCCGCGTGGCCGCTAAACTGGCCGCGGGCCTGGCGACGGATTGCACGGACGTGAAGCTAGACGGCGGTAAATTGGTCGCCATCCGTCCCCTGTATGCCGGCAAGTGCTTTGGCGAAGTGGTTTTCAATGTTGCCCCGGCCATCGCATCGCTGCGTCCCAATGTGTTCCCGGCGGCTGAAAACGCCAAAGCCGGTGCAGTGGTAAAAGTGGATGCGGCAGTGGATGCGGCGTCGATCAAAAGTAAAGTTCTGGAAGTGCAGAAAGACACGAGCGGCAAGGTCGATTTGACGGAAGCCAACGTGATTGTCTCCGGCGGCCGCGGTATGAAAGGCCCCGAAGGCTATGCGATTCTTGAAGAGCTGGCCGATGTGCTTAAAGGCACGGTTGGCGCTTCCCGTGCAGCGGTGGATGCCGGTTGGCGTCCGCAGAAGGATCAGGTTGGACAGACCGGTAAGGTTGTTTCTCCAAACCTGTACATTGCATGCGGCATTTCCGGCGCGATTCAGCATTTGGCGGGCATGAGCTCATCCAAGTGCATCGTTGCCATCAATAAGGATGCCGAGGCTCCCATTTTTACAAAAGCGGATTACGGTGTTATTGACGATCTGTTCAAAATCGTTCCCGAATTTACAGCAGTTTGCAAGAAACTGGTTGCTTAAAAGCCATAAGGTCTTTGCCCCGTAGCTACGGGGCAAAGACCCTTTTTGGTGCTTGATATATTAAAAGACAAGAATTAGCTCTCAAGTCTTGTTGGAGGATCAATGAAAGAACATGCATTTTATGTAGGTAGAGAAGGACGCGAGGTTTTCTGGAACATTCCCCTGCCGGCGTTTGAGATTATACTTTTTGCTCTTACGGGCCTCGCTTTAGCCATTATGGCGTTCGGCATCTATCGTCGCTGGCTGATGTGGAAAGCCATGGGCAAACCGGAAATTCGCCTGGACGATATCAACGAAAGAGTGAAGACGGTTCTCAGAGAGATCTTCCTGCAGAAGACGGTTTTGAAAGACCGGACCCCGGGCATTATGCATGCCTTAATCTTTTTCGGTTTTTTTGTTTTAATCTTCGGCGCAGCATTTGACGCAGGTCAGCATCACATTACGGAACCGCTCTTCGGCTGGACATTCTTAAAAGGATGGTTTTATTTAGGTTTTTCTTTCTTAATGGATTTGTTCGGTTTGTTTGTCTTGATTGGCGTTGTCATGGCGCTGGATCGCCGCTTTGTCCAAAAAGCAGACCGTTTGGGTTATAAAGGCGAGATGGACAACAAACCCGATGATGTTATTGTGATTCTGCTCATCGGCGCCATCATTATTACCGGTTTTATTGCCGAAGCGCTGCGTATTTACGTAACGAATCCTCCTTGGGAATACTGGTCTTTTGTCGGTTGGCTTTTGTCCCATACCTTTACGGGTGTTGAACATGACACAGCCAGAATTCTTCATCAAGTAACCTGGTGGGTGCATGCCATTCTGGGTCTCGGGTTTATTGCCTATATTCCGTATTCGAAATTGATTCATATCATTGTCACGCCGGCCAATCACTTCCTGAAATCGTACAAACCGACCGGTTATATCGAACCGATCCGTGATTTCGAAAACGCGGAAGCGTTCGGCGTCGGCAAGCTGGAAGAATTCACCTGGAAGCAGATTTTTGATTCCGAAGCCTGTATTCGTTGCGGACGCTGCCAGGACGGCTGTCCCGCTTATCTGACCGGCAAGCCTTTGTCTCCCAAAAAGA
>CAZOPH010000276.1:0-1982 GCA_964581635.1 uncultured Smithella sp. | reverse complement strand
CAGATTGATAACCTGGTCTCCATCAACCAGGCTTTGCAGGTAGATCTTTACGGCCAGGTTAATGCTGAGAGCTCCGGATTCAAACAAGTCTCCGGCAATGGCGGTATGTCGGACTTTGTGCTCGGCGCCTTCTGGTCCAAAGGCGGACGCAGTTTCATTTGCTTGCCGTCAACCCATACGAACAAAGATGGCTCTGTCATATCCAGGATTGTTCCGAATTTTGATATCGGTTCCATTACCACCATAACCCGCCAGATGGTTAACTATGTGGTAACCGAGTATGGCTGCATATCCCTAAAAACCTGTCCCACCTGGTATCATGCAAAAAAACTGATATCCATTGCTCATCCCGATTTCAGGGATGACTTGATCAAGGCAGCCGAGGAAAGAAAGATCTGGAGACACAGCAACAAAAAATAGGCGGGAGCTCCAGAAGAAGCTCATACGATTACCGGAAACCACCGGCCCAGCCGGTGGTTTTTTTTGGCGGAAGCAAAGGTTAGACTGAGGTCAATAAAGCATCATTAGAAAAGCCCTGACCTTTCTTGCAAAAGGTGCAGGGCTTCGATGGAACCGGTATTACAACTTCTACAATTAGCTAGAATTTCACCTGAGGCGTTGCTTTAGCGTCTTTTGGTGCTTCAAAGAAAGCTGCTTCTTTAAAACCGAACATACCGGCAACCAAATTTGCCGGAAAAGTTCGAATGGCCTGGTTATATATTTTTACCGCGTCATTATATCTCATTCTTTCCACGGCAATCCGGTTTTCTGTTCCGGCTAGTTCATCCTGCAGTTTCAGGAAATTCTGGTTAGATTTCAAATCAGGATACCGCTCAACCACGACCATCAACCGGCTGAGCGCGCCGGATAATTCATTATTGGCCGCAATCTTATCGGGAACCGTTCCAGCTCCGCCAACTTTAGAACGGGCATTGGTCACTTCCACCAAAACATCTTTTTCCTGCTTGGCGTAACCCTTAACCGTTTCCAACAGGTTGGGTATCAAATCGTAGCGTCGCTGCAACTGATTTTCCACCTGCGACCAAGCCGCTTTAATGCCGACATCCATTTGCACAAATCGATTGTAGTTGCCCGCAAACATTGAATATAAAGCAATAGCCAGAACAGCAATAACTGCTACCACAATAATAATTTTCTTTCCTGTTGTCATTTTCCCCTCCTCCATTATGTTAAAGTATTATAAACTATCAATGATGTGACATGCCTTCTCTGCTTCCCGTAAATACTTTTTAAACACGTCGATTACTTGTTTGCTGGACAGTTTATCCGTGCCCGCTTTGATTTCAAAACAGATCATAAATACGGCTGCGTCGATTGTAAAGACTTTATTCATCGCTTGGATGGTTTCACGTTTGTCCCGAGGCACCTTTGCCTGTTTTAAATAAAGCATGGCATTAAAGATAGCAATAAATGCCGTCAATGATTTACGGATGAGTTGCCTCACGGGGCGCGCCGATCCCGAAGATTCCAAATAGCCTTCCCGAAGCAAAAGGATTTTGGACTTAAGCTCGCGCTCAATTTGCAGACGCAGATCTTCCGATTTAAAGTTCAGTGGCCCGAGAACATCTTCGCCGTAAATCAGCATCGAATTATTTTTCATGTTGAGAAATTCAATCGGATAAGAATCCAGCGACGAGCTAATAAACTGTTTTGTTATGACCAGCGGCAAAGCCACATTGCGTTTTCTCCAGTTTTTCACCAGATCAAATCCATCTTCCAACCGGTTAATGCCGTCCGGCGTCAGAACGACCAGAATGTTGATATCTGATTTACCTTTCACATAGGAGCCGCCGGCCGCGCTGCCATAGAGCATCAGCGAAATCAAATCCTTGCCAAACGCTCGGAGGTAGTCCTGTGTCAAAGGAACGAAAATGTCTTGAGGTTGATCCGGAATTTTTGCCATGTCATTCACCTGAAAAATATGATTAAAAACTACGGCCCGCGCCACCGCCACCGCTCAT
>CAZOPH010000275.1:0-1996 GCA_964581635.1 uncultured Smithella sp. | reverse complement strand
TGTAGCCAGCCGCCAGTCTTTTTTCGGAACACGGCATTCTCACGTTTTAAAAGGATTCGGATTCGATCAAAAACAACTCAGGTTATGAACGATGATCAAAGAATTTGCCTAGCCACTTCATCACTGCCTCTGCAATGACCTGATGCCCGCTCTCATTTGGATACCTGGAATCTGATAACACCAAATCCTTACCGCACAGATTATGTTCCTCAAGATAACCAGCCCAGTAGTGGTGTACTGGAATAAATGTACAGTCCAGATCTGAAGCAACAATCCTCAAAGACCCGTAAAAGATATAAACAGCATCCATATCATGAGGATCATCAAAAGTGTGGGATGTGGCCAAGCAGATGACCGGATTAAAACGTGTCCGTGCCAGCCTGATTATCTGTACAAGATTTTCCTGAAATTCAGAACGGTAAACATATTGGAAAGCATCATCAACACCGAATTGGACGAGAAGTATATCAGGCTGAAAGACATCAATGTCCTCATTGAATGTTCGGATACCATCAAAAGACGTCTCTCTGTACCTTGAGCGGTTAATGACTTCGATTCCTTGCTTGGACAGGGATTTTGCCAGAATATCTGCATAACTTTTGATTACGCCATAACCAGCTGCAATACTGCCACCACGGATAAGCAGTTTCATGAATGACCCTCGGAATATTCAACTAATAATTATCTGCTGAAATTGCTCTCATGCTGCATTTCTTATAAACATAAAATTTTCTTATATTTTAAAATCTTTTCTTTTCATTATGACATAGTCTCAATGGCGGAGCTACGAAAAAGGTTTTAATTTTAGGGGAAATGAAATAAAAGAAAAGTACAGTTGAATCTATACTCTACTGCAAAATTAATTTTTACAGGATCAAGATATGTCATTTGTTAGACCGGGAATAATAAGACCCCCCAGTGAACATGCCAGTTATTATCTGCCTTTGACATCGGGATGCTCAAACAACACATGTTCTTTTTGCGCTTACTCCTTTTCAAATCTCGGCATTCGCGAACTCGATGACGTAAAACAGGAAATTGACGCCATGTCCCTGTTCATGAATCAACGCATGCGGGTAGCGGGGCAACCTGATATAGTATATGAAATTCTTAATGATTGGGATGGAAAGAAAGTATTTCTCCAAGATGGAGATGCCCTGGTTTATCCATACCCTAAGTTAATGAGAGCATTGCACTATCTCAATCAAAAATTCCCTGCCATTGAACGCATTGCGAGCTATGCCACGCCTCAGGACATCCTGAGACGAAGTTTGAATGAACTCAAGACGCTAAAAGAACAGAAGCTTGGAATCATTTATATGGGTGTGGAAAGTGGGGATGATGAAGTATTGCAGAAGATTCAAAAAAACGCCAATCATCAGCAGATGGTAGAGGCCGCACAAAAAGTGAAGGAATCCGGCATTCTCCTGTCAGTTACAGTTATACTCGGGCTTGGTGGAGTTAAGGGTAGTGAAAAACACGCACTGGAAACTGCAAGAATTCTAACCGAAATGGATCCTGATTATGCCGGAGCGTTGACCTTAACTTTAATACCTGAAACAGGACTTTATAAAGAAATGGAGCGCGGTGAGTTTGAGTTGATCACTCCTTTTGATTCTCTGCGGGAGTTAAAAACGATTGCAGAGGGTTCAACGTTATCTAACTGCTTTTTTAGTTCCATGCACGCCTCAAACTATTATTCGATTCGAGGTTCCATGCCAAAAGACAAAAATAAAATCTTGAAGCAGCTTAATGCTTTATTATCCAAAAAAGACTCTGAAATGCTGCGTCCGGAGTTTCTGAGAGGGTTGTAATAATTTTTTATTTATTTTAGCGTTCAATCCTTTGTCAGACAGGATGAGGTATGGCTTCCTGCTATACGTACAAAGTGGATGTTTGACAGATTAATAGATATTGGTCATCATCTATCTGCTTTTCTTGATGATTTAAAAAAAGCAGGCAGGTTCTACTGACCTGCCTGCCGAGAAGAATAAAC
>CAZOPH010000274.1:0-2000 GCA_964581635.1 uncultured Smithella sp. | reverse complement strand
GTTTTTGATGGCAGTATACCCGATGAACTTAAACAGGTTGTTGACAAATACAAAGTCAATACTTTCTACACCGCTCGGACCGCCATCCGCGCTATCGCTAAAGAAGGCGATGAATTCGTGAAGAAGTGCAATATTTCCAGCCTGCAGACTCTGGGTACGGTCGGCGAACCGATTAACCCCGAAGCCTGGAACTGGTACTTCAACCTGATCGGCCGCGGTGAATGCCCGATCGTGGACACCTGGTGGCAGACTGAAACCGGCGGCATCCTGATCACCACGCTGCCCGGTGCCATCGACATTAAACCCGGTATGGCCACCATGCCTTTCTTCGGCGTCCAGCCCGTGCTTGTGGATGATGAAGGCAAAGAGTTCACGGACACAGTTGCCAGCGGTGCTTTGTGTATCAAGGTACCATGGCCCGGAATCATGAGAGGCGTTTATGGCGATCCCAAGCGCTTCCAGGAAACCTATTTCGAACAGTTCCCCGGCTACTATGTAACCGGTGACGGCTGCCGCCGCGATAAAGACGGTTATTACCAGATTACCGGCCGTATCGACGACGTTATCAACGTATCCGGTCACCGCATGGGCACCGCCGAAGTGGAAAGCGCTCTGGTTGCTCACAAGGCTGTCGCTGAAGCCGCCGTTGTCGGCATGCCGCACGACATCAAAGGCCAGGGCATTTACGCTTATGTAACCCTGAAAACCGGCGTCGAGAAAACCGACGCTCTGAAGAAAGAATTAATCGCTCATGTCCGCACGGTTATCGGACCTATCGCGACCCCCGATAAGATTCAGTGGGCGGATGGTCTTCCCAAGACACGCAGCGGCAAGATCATGAGAAGAATCTTGAAGAAAGTTGCTGCAAATGACCTCAGCAATCTCGGTGATACCAGCACGCTGGCCGATCCATCCGTGGTTGATGATATCGTCAAAAACAGACAGTAGTATGAATGCCCGGTTTTCTTCCGAGAGAATCGGGCATTTTTAGAGAATAGCAGTAAAAAGAAAATTTTAAATGCACGGATCGTCCTAAATATACGACGTGCAGGAGAAGGAGGTTTTTGACAGTGAATATTATTGCATGCGTGAAGCAAGTGCCGGACACCGAAGCACAGATCAAAGTCAAAGCTGACGGTTCAGGCATCGAAGAAGGCCAGATCAAGTGGGTTATGAATCCCTATGATGAATTTGGCGTGGAAGAAGCATTAAAGCTGAAAGAGAAAAACGGCGGCGATGTCACGATCGTTTGCGTCGGTCCTGCAAGGGCCATGGAAACCATCCGTACGGCATTGGCCATGGGCGCCGACAAGGGCGTGCACATTTGCGATCCCGCTTTTGACAATGCGGACGCGTTTGTTGTAGCCAATGCGCTGGCGGCCGTCATCAAAACCCTGCCGCATGACATCATTTTCTGCGGTCAGCGCGCCATCGATGATGATGCGGGACAGGTTGGCTCCATGCTGGCCGAAGCTTTGGGTCTGCCGCAGTTGACTCTGGTCACCAAACTGGATTTCGCCGGTTCCTCAGTCAAAGTCATTCGTCCGATTGAAGGCGCCCAGCTGTCGATTGAAACGGCTCTGCCCTGTGTTGTGACCTGTCAGAAGGGGCTCAATGAACCGCGTTACGCGTCGCTGCCCGGCATTATGAAAGCGAAGAAGAAACCCGTTGACGTGAAAAACGCCGCCGCCGTTGGCACTGCCACCGACGTGAAAGCCAAAGTAGCCAAAACCGTTCCACCTCCGGCCAGGCCTCCTGGAAAGATTATCTGCGGAGATGAGCCCGCTCAAAAGGCGGCGGAACTGGGCAAGTTACTCAGAGAAGAAGCAAAAGCTATTTAATTAAGAAGCGGAGGAATGAAAAATGGCAAAAGGAGTCATGATAGTAGCAGAACAGCGGGACGGCGCGCTCAGAAAAATCAGCCTGGAACTGGCCTCGACCGCCCGCAAGCTGGCCGACCAGACCGGCGATGAAGTCAGCGCCATTCTGCTTGGTTCAGG
>CAZOPH010000273.1:0-2000 GCA_964581635.1 uncultured Smithella sp. | reverse complement strand
ATCAAACTGATCGAGGACAAGGATGTTAAAGACATTGAAACCGAAGCGCTGATGTCTAATCTGCTGTCACTGTTCGACCGCATCTTAAAGCTCTCGCCGTTTTTACCACCGGAGTTCGGTCCCATGGCCAAGTCCATCACGGAGGCGGGAACGCTTGCTGACCTGATCACGTCGGTCATCAACGCACCGGTGGAAGAAAAACAAAAGGTGCTGGATTTTGCCGATGTCAAACAACGTCTCAAGGAACTGACCCGCATGGTGAATCACCAGATGGAAGTTCTTGAATTGGGCAATAAGATTCAAACCAAGGTGCAAGACGATATCGACAAAAGCCAACGCGAATACTACCTGCGTCAGCAGCTGAAAGCCATCAAACAAGAGCTGGGCGAGACCGACGAAAATACCGTGGAAACAGAGGAATATCGTAAAAAAATCGAAGAGAAAAATCTGCCGGATGAAGTGAAAAAAGAAGCTCTGCGCGAACTAGAGCGTCTGTCCCGCATGCATTCGTCCTCAGCCGAATACACAGTTTCGTCAACCTATCTCGACTGGGTGACGGCACTGCCCTGGCATGAGTCCACCACGGATAATCTGGATATTACCCTGGCGCGCAAGATTCTGGACGAAGACCATTACGGCCTGGCCAAACCGAAGAAACGCATTATCGAATACCTGGCCGTGCGTAAGCTGAAACCCGATTCCAAGGGGCCGATTCTTTGTTTTGTCGGCCCTCCGGGCACGGGCAAGACATCGCTGGGGCATTCCATCGCGCGGGCACTCGGGCGCAAGTTTGTCCGTATCGCGCTCGGCGGCATACGTGACGAAGCGGAAATCCGCGGCCATCGCCGCACTTACATTGGCGCTCTGCCGGGACGCGTCATCCAGGGGCTCAGACGCGCGGAATCCAACAACCCCGTTTTCATGCTTGATGAAATCGACAAACTCGGCAGCGATTTCCGCGGCGATCCTTCGTCCGCACTTTTGGAGGTCTTGGATCCGCAGCAGAACAATACCTTTACCGATCATTATCTTGACGTGGCGTTTGATCTGTCGAAAGTCATGTTCATCGCGACAGCCAACATGCTGGATACGATTCCGCCGGCCCTACTCGACCGGCTGGAGGTTATTGAACTGAATGGCTACACGCAGGAAGAAAAAGTGAAGATCGCCGAAAAGTATCTGCTGCCGCGCCAACTCACGGAAAACGGCTTGAGTGCTTCTCAGTTCAAACTGACCTCCAAGGCGCTTGCCGCCATCATCACCGGCTACACGCGGGAAGCAGGTGTCCGCAATCTGGAACGTGAAATCGCCAACGCCTGTCGCGGTGTGGCAGCGCAGATTGCCGAAGACAGCATCAAATCGAAAACGCTCACGGAAAAAGATATTCACAGGTATCTCGGACCGGTGCGCATGCCGACCGATATCGACGCTCGCATTACAAAGCCCGGCATTGCCATCGGCCTGGCCTGGACACCGGTGGGCGGCGACATGCTCTTCATTGAAGCCACGTCGATGAAAGGCAAGAGGGGACTGACACTGACCGGTCAGTTGGGCGATGTTATGAAAGAATCCGTCTCGGCGGCATTGAGTTTTATCCGCACCAACGCCAGAGAGCTGGGTGTGCGTCCGGATTTCTTCGATGAACTAGATATTCATATCCATGTTCCGGCGGGCGCGATTCCCAAGGACGGACCGTCGGCGGGTGTGACCATGCTCACGGCGCTGACCTCCTTGCTGACTAACCGGAAAGTCAAAAAGCAGTTGGCGATGACCGGCGAAATCACGCTGCGTGGGGCCGTGCTACCCGTAGGCGGCATCAAGGAAAAAGTTCTGGCAGCTTATCGCGCGGGTATCAAGACCATTATCTTACCTGCATGGAACCGCAAGGACATTGAAGATATTCCGGCCAACGTGCAAAAGGGCATCACCTTTCATTTCGTCGTCGATATGATGGATGTCGTGAAACTGGCGCTGGAAAATGGCGACTTGAGAAAACCAGC
>CAZOPH010000272.1:0-2002 GCA_964581635.1 uncultured Smithella sp. | reverse complement strand
AAAGAAATTATGGATCTCTATGGAGTTCCGGAGAACAAGATTCATGTCATTTACACCGCAGTGGATTCAAACCGCTTCACTGGCGATCATGGGCAGGAAACGAAGGAGAAACTGTGCAGGCAATTAGGCATCAACCCGGACAAGCCATTGCTGCTTTTCGTCGGTTCCGGTTTCCGGCGCAAAGGGCTGCCGGCTGCCTTGAAGGCTCTGGCTATTCTACCTTTTCCGGCGCACCTGGTTGTGGTGGGGAAGGAACGGTTATCACCCTACCAACGCTTTGCAAGAAAATTGGGTGTCGATTCATCCGTTACCTTTACGGGTCCGATATTCGATGTGGTGCCATTCTACAAGGGAACCGACCTCTTCGTGTTCCCGACAATTTACGAGCCGTTCAGTAATGTGTGCCTGGAAGCGATGGCGGCAGGCCTGCCGGTTGTTACCTCCAGGATCAATGGCGCTTCGGAAGTGATTGTCGAAAGTGAAAATGGCTGTGTGGTCGAAGATCCGCTCGATCCGGTGGAAATAGCGGCCAAGATTCAACAAGGGCTTGCCATTCCCAAAAGCCGGATTGCAGAAACCAATAAGAACATTCTGCAAAAACTTACCTGGGAAAATCACACCCGGCAAGTACTGGAATTATACGAAACAGTCCAAAACATGAAACAGGGAGATTGTCCGAAATGATTGATAGTTCTCCGCGCATTCTCGTTATCAAGTTAAGATATTTAGGTGACGTCCTGCTTACTACACCGTTGTTTGATACATTGAGAACTCATTTCCCTGAAGTTTTTATTGCGGCAGCAGTGTACAAGGGAACGGAAGATATGTTAACGGATAATCCCGCTGTCAATAAAATATTTACCGTGGAAAAGGATTCGAACTTTTTATCTGATTTGCAAAAGCAACTGCAGCTGATCAGAGAAATCCGGAATTTTAAATTCGATATTGTTCTGGAACTGACAAACAATGATCGGGGAGCCGTTCTTGCTTATACGAGCGGTGCAAAAAAAAGATTTAACTATAAAAAAAAGAAAGAAAATTTTCTTCGTAAATCAATTTTGTTTACGGACTTGATTGAAGTCGAAAATAATCTCCACATCGCCAAAAAAAATCTGGAGATGGCAAAGGCCTTGGAATGTTCACTTACCGCAGCCAAACCGGTTCTTTACTGGAACTCGCAAGATCAAGCGGCTTGCGAACAAATATTGAAAAACAATGGTATATCTGATGATACTTCATATGTTGTTTTGCATCCATCATCAAATGCAGTGTACAAAGTATGGACGGCTGAGGGTTACGCTGCTTTATGTGATTGTCTCTGGGATAAGTGGGCGATCAGGACCATCCTGATCTGTGGAAAGGATGTGGAAGAAATGCGGCAGAACCAAGCAATCTATGCTTTAGCCGGGAGTCATCCGCTGAACCTCGGCGGTCAATTATCCCTGAAGCAAACAGGCGTTCTCTTGTCCAAAGCCGCATTATTCATCGGCATCGATTCCGGTCCCATGCATATGGCCACAGCAGTGAACACGCCGGTGGCGGTCATTTTCGGCCCGTCGCGGGCATGGCGATGGGGGCCATTGGGAGATGGTCATGTCATCATTCAAAAAGACTGGCCTTGTGTGCCTTGCGGGAAAAAAGGGTGCGATGGAGGCGGTCAAAGCCGTTGTCTGGATGAGCTTTCTCTTGAAGAAGTGACAGCCGTTCTGGAGCCGAAATTAAAATCCATTCTGTCTGAAAGAAGCAGGATTTCTGGTGAAAAAAGAGAATGAAAGATATCGGCACGTATCAGGGAATCGCGGGACTGGAAAAGTTATTGCAGGAGATCAATACCATCCTGGCAAATAAAAAGAGAGCCGTGATTGCCATAGCCGGTCTTCCCGGTTCAGGGAAGACATATATGGTTAAAAGATTTGTCAGGTTGGGTTTCGGCAACTTCAGCCGGAAAGATATTCTGGTGATTGATGACAATACCATTTATTCAACCCGATTTTGGCGATTG
>CAZOPH010000271.1:0-2023 GCA_964581635.1 uncultured Smithella sp. | reverse complement strand
CACAATTGGATATTCGTGAAAAGATTATCGACTCCGCCCTAAAAGCTATTGCAGAGCATGGGGTCTCCAACACAACCCTTCAAAGTATCGCCGACGGAGCCGGTATCAGCAAAGGCTCTCTTTATTACCATTTTAAAACAAAGGATTCTATTCTATACAGCGTCGTTGACGAAGATTTCACCATATCAAGAAGGATCATGCAAAAGTATCGAGCAGGTGAACTCAACAAGAAACAACTGCGAGAAGCGATTATTTCGGGATTAAAGGAGCGTTTGGAGAAAAAGGGTAAAAATCGCCTTCATCTGTATCTGGCTTATGAGGCAATGCTTGGCAATAGGGAATTGATGGTTAGTTATAAAACGAAATATGCTGATTGGGTCAATGATATTTCTGAAGGTTTTTCTATTGCCTTTGATGTTGAAAATTCCGCTTGGACAAGACTCCTGGCCTTCTTTTTTATATGCACGATGGATGGTTGGTGCATACAGGAACTTTTGGAAGCCGATGCCGTTCCAAGAAAAGATGCCATTAAAATCATGGAAACCATCTTCAGCAAAAAGGAAAAGAGGGATATTTTAAAATTGCTGATGAATGGTAAATAATCATCATTTTATTGTTGTCTTTGTTAAACAATCTGCTTGACAAAAAATGTTGAAAGTGTTTTATGCCCTTGTCGGCCGGCTGGCCGACTGACAAAAAAATAAGATAGGAGAATTATGATGAGCGGCATAAACTGGAAAGATAATTACTTAAAAAAATGTGTCACAGCACAAGAAGCGGCAGCAGTTATTCAATCGGGAGATAAGATCATTCTTCTTCCCGTTAATAGTATGCCTATCGATATCCTCAATGCGCTTGCGGAACGCAAGGATGACTTAGAAAAAGTTAAGATCGCAAGTAACCTGATGACCTATCCCTTTGCATTCGTGAATGGTGATTATGTTGGACGAATTACCTATTACAGTGGGTATTTCGGCCCGTTGGAACGGATGTTTCACTCTCAGGGTAACATTGTTCCATTCCCCATGCATCTTTCGAAGAGTTCTATTGCCCTGGATCGCGCTAATTATTCAGATGTTGCTCTGCTCGAAGTCACTCCACCCGATAAACGGGGTTACATGAACCTGGGTCCGTGTGGTGCTGTGTATGGGAGATACGCTATCGACAAGTGCAAGAAGGTCATCGTGCAGGTTAATACCAAGACTCCATGGATTCACGGGATCGACAATCTGGTCCACGTGGACGAAGTAGATTATATAGTTGAAGCCGACCATGATCTTGTTCCTGTACCCGAAATCAACATCACGGATGTGGAGAAAAAGATAGGAGAAAACATCGCTGCACATATTCCTGACGGTGCTACAATACAATTGGGCATTGGAGGCATCCCAAATGCCGTGGCTTACTTCCTTCATGAAAAGAGAGACCTCGGTGTCCATGCCGAGATCCTGAGCGATGCCGTGGCAGAACTTGCCGAACTGGGCGTGATCACCGGAAGGAAAAAGACCCTGTATCCGGGTAAGATCGTTGTGGGTGGTCTTATCATCGGCACGAAGCGACTTCTTGATTTCGTGGATAACAACCCGACTATCATGACCATGCCCATTGCCATAGCGAATCATCTTGATGTCATTAAGCAAAACGACAACATGTGCTCCATCAATGCAGGACTAACCGTAGATCTTACTGGTCAGGTGGCCTCAGAGACTATTGGACATATGCCTTACAGTGCCACAGGTGGACAGCTTGACTTTGTCAGGGGTGCCGCTGCATCGAAAGGGGGCAAGTCCTTCATTGCATTGAAATCCACCTCACTGAAAAAAGACGGAACGCTCACCTCACGAATCGTTCTAAACCTGACGCCGGGAACAGTTGTCACGACACCCCGCTCTGACGTCATGTATATCGTGACAGAATATGGAATAGCTGACCTCTACATGCAATCAGTACCTGACCGGGTAAAGGCTATGATCTCGATCGCCCATCCCGACTTTCGTGAAGAGTTAGAAAGGCAGGCCTATGA
>CAZOPH010000270.1:0-2068 GCA_964581635.1 uncultured Smithella sp. | reverse complement strand
TATGGGTCACAGGCAGTCGATTGATTTCTTTAAATCCAAGGGAATTTACCTATAGGCTGATATTTTTTATGGACGTTTTGTGCGATAAAGTTTCAAATAAGAATTTAATCCCCATCACACCCAGAGCCGTGGAAGACACCCAACTGGACTTTAACTTCCTGGTGGATCTGGCATTGAAGACCGTGTATGCGGATATCAACTGTTCCACGACCCGGGCGGCCGAGAGTCTTTGCCTATCGGTACCGATAGCTGAATCACTGCTTCAGCACCTATACAAGGAAAAGCTGATCGAAATTCGCGGCCAGGACAGTTACCTGAATCATCGCTATGCCATGCTCGAACGAGGATGGCAACGGGTAAATCGACTGTTGGATATCAACGGCTACATCGGACCGGCCCCAGTCTCCCTGCAATCCTATACCGAAATGGTTTTGCACCAGAGTCAGAGCCGGGAACCTGTATCGCCGGAATTTGTAAAAAATGCTCTGTCCGATCTTGTTTTACCTGACATTACCTTGCAGACTGTGGGTCTGGTAGCCAAATCCCGGCGAAGCCTTTTCATGTTCGGTGAACCTGGGAACGGGAAGACATCGATCGCCACAGCGCTTCACTTCGCCCAGCCCGGAGAAATCTGGATCCCTTATGCTATTGAGGTGGATAACCAGATTATCAAGATGTTCGACCAGCACAATCACATCCAGGTAGAAACCAACAATCAAAAAGAATATGATAAGCGCTGGATAAAAATCAAACGCCCCCTGGTAATTGTTGGCGGGGAGATGACAATAGAGACCATGGACCTGGTCCACAGCCGCACGGTTCGGTATTACGAAGCGCCGTTCCAAATGAAAGCCAACGGAGGAACCCTGGTCATCGACGACTTCGGTCGGCAGCGGGTCGATCCCATGGATCTGCTAAACCGCTGGATCGTGCCTTTAGAGCGGGGTGTTGATTACCTGACTCTTCACACGGGGAAAAAAATTCAGGTCCCTTTTGAACCTCTGCTCATCTTTGCTACGAATCTGGATCTCAAGGGCTTAGTGGATGAGGCCTTTTTGCGTCGGATGGGATACCGACTTTATATAGCCCCGCCGACCCGGGAACATTACGGTTCCATTTTCCAAAGGACTGTCAAAAACCATGGACTCAATTATAACCCGCAATTGCTTGAGTTTCTTTTTCAACGCTATGACGAAGAAAAACGCCCTCTGAGATGTTGTGAACCCCGGGATCTTATACATCACTTACTAGATATCTGCCGTTATGTTGGCCAGCCTCCAGAACTGTCCAAGGATCTGCTTGAGCTTGCCTGGATTAATTATTTCGGAAGAGATAAGACCCAACATCCATAGATTTTACCCACACCTCATTAAAATTTTAAGGAGGTCATCCATGAAAAGCATTCTAGACAAAACCATTAAACCTTTTTTGATCATTGCCGGACTTTGCACGGCTTTATCTGGAATGACTGCATTTTTACCGAAAATTATAGTAGAGAATATTCTGAAACTACCCTTTGTCGAAAATTATACAATCATCGTCCAGCATTGGGGTATGATGATTTTATTGTTAGGCATCTTCATGATCATATCGGCGTTCAGAGTTTCATGGCGCATGCCTGTTTTGATTTATGGCGCCATCGAAAAGACTTTTCTGATATTCCTTTATCTCTTAAATATCAGTTATCCATTCTCTGTTGGTTTCCTGGGGGCTGCCGTCGTGGATGCAATTATAGTGATATACTTGATATTATATTTCTGGCTGGCGGAATCAGAACTGGCTTGGACTTTCTTATTCCAAACTTCAAATCGTAATAATCAGCTCGATCTCTTCCCGTAGATTGCCGACTTATAAATACGATAACACCGCTCAGGTAATTAATCCTCTTTGCGGGCTTTCATCTGACGACGGGTGGCGTCAAGTTCCATCTTGCGCAGGCGCACGCTTTGGGGCGTAACTTCCACCAATTCATCTTCAGCGATAAACTCGATGGCCTGATCCAGTGACAATATTCGCGGTGGCCGTAAAATAATCGTAGCGTCGGACGTTGACGCCCGCATATTTGTCA
>CAZOPH010000269.1:0-2090 GCA_964581635.1 uncultured Smithella sp. | reverse complement strand
AGTTCAAGAGAGATAATGCTGGCTAAATTGACGGCTACGAAACTTTTCCCTTCTCCTTGAATCGCACTGGCGACCATAATGATTTTGGGTGCGTTTTCCATCCCGGGCTTAAAAATATGAGTTCTCAGTCTTCTGAATTGTTCGGTGATCATAGATGAAGAAGCAAAAACAGATACCAGCTTGTCATCCAGAACAGAGTCCTCCGAAGCAGAGCTTTGGACTCTATCTTCAGGTTCCACATATTTTTCCCGCTGCACTTTTTGCAGAGCATCAAACATTTTACCCATAGTTTCTCATCCTCAATGTTTCGTGAAATAAATCCGGTGAAATCAAATACAGCAAAGCACAAGCAACGCAGACTAAAATAACCAAAGCGATAGCGGCATATTGAATTGTCTTGCCTTTCAGGCTCCAGGAAGGTGTTTCTTTCACTTCAAGATCCTGAATGACACCTTGAATGATGTTTTTTCCAATGCGTGTTTGCTCACGTGAAAATCCCGTCAGTAATGCGTTATCGCAGACAATATTGATCAGGCGGGGAATTCCTTGCGAATAACGGAAAATTTCCTTTATCGCGCTGTCGTCGAATATGTGTAATTGTTTTGACCCCGCGCGTTTTAATCTGTAAATAATGTACTCTTTCGATTCTTTCAGTGTCAGAGGACGCAGGTGATAACGAATGGCTATGCGCTGCTTGAGAGGGCGAAACCGAGGCTCTGAAAGAATCACGTTTAATTCCGGCTGTCCCAGAAGGATAACATGCAACAGCTTGTATTTAGCGGTTTCCAGATTGGTCAACAGGCGGATCTCATTCAGTAAATCCGGCTCGAGGCTTTGAGCTTCATCGATTATCAAAAACACCTTTTCATCATTAGTGAAACATTGAATCAGATAATTGTGAAGTGCTGTAAGGCTCTGCCCCAGTGATTTGATGCCGTCTGAGTCAATACCCAAGTCATTACATATGTAGTTGAGAAAATCGACGCGATTCATGATCGGGTTAAAAATATAACAGGTTCGTATATTGCCATCCAAATTACCGAGCAGTTTTCGTACAAGCGTCGTTTTTCCGGTTCCAACTTCCCCCGTGATTACACTGAATCCCTTGCCCTCCTTGACTGCATATTGCAGGTGGGCCAAGGCCTCCTGATGGACTTCACTCAAGTACACAAATGCAGGGTCCGGCACTATTTCAAAGGGTTTCTCTTTAAAACCAAAAAATTTCTCATACATAATTTAAGATGCTTTTTCTTCAATTTTAGGTATCGTCGCCAGAACTTTGAGCCCGAGTGAGAGTTCCGCATCAGCGGCATCGTAAAATGATCTGTCCAGTTGTTCTCGGACAAATGCCAGCGCAAGGCCTCCGGCCAGTCCGGCCAATAAGCCGATAAGTAGAATTTTTGGAACATCAGGCGTGAAGGGCTCCTCGGGAACTCTGGCGGGGTCAATGACCCTGAACTGCTCGCCTTTCTGCCGTTTTTCAAGATTCTCGGCCTGCTGGGCTTCCTGGCTTTTTTTGAGCAAAGTTTCATAAGCGGCTTTGGTGCTTTCATACTCTCTTAAGAGAGCGGCCATATCCTGTTCACGTGCGGGAGTCTGTTCAATTCGTCCCATGTATTTATTGATCTGAGCAGAAATAGATGCACTTTCACTTTGGAAACGTTTTATTTCCAGCGACGTTGTCATTAATTGATTTTTTAGTTCTTTATAGCGGGGATCATTTTTTACATTATTACCATAAGAATCTTTATTCTTTTCCAGGTAAGCCAATTTTTTCTTTACAGAGATGACATCGGGATGATTGTCGGTATATTTCGTCCGCAGTTCTTCGAGTTCCCTTCTTAGTTTGTCCTTCATGGTTTCGTAGGTTCCGCCTGCATCGCTGCCTAAAGATGATGAGTTCGAACGCAGACTGTCTTTTCCGTTCCCTACTGCAACGGCCGCACCGGCTGGCATTTCCATGTCCGTGAGTTGTTTTTGAATAAAGAGCTTTCGGTCCTGAGCGGCTCGCAGGCTTTCCCCGATGCGCTGACTCTGATTTTGCATTTGCTCAAGAATTTTCAGGTTGGTATCTCTCTGTTCGGGGAGCC
>CAZOPH010000268.1:0-2092 GCA_964581635.1 uncultured Smithella sp. | reverse complement strand
GGGATGATATTTTTTCAGCATGGAAACCAAAGCCGGCGTAATCCTTTGTGGCAGCACAACAGGCGCTTTGGTGCCGATGCGGATCATTTCAACGTGCGGAACATCTTTGAGTCTCGACAGGAGCCATTCGAGCTTGTCGTCGGACAGGGTCAGGGGATCGCCGCCGGAGAGGAGCACGTCGCGGATATTCGGATTGGACTCGATATAGGCCAGCGCCGTTTCCCATTTGTCGGTATCAATAAAACATTGATGCTGCCGGCCGAAGATGCGGGAGCGGGTACAGTAGCGGCAATAGGTTGCACAGATGTCGGTGACCAGGAACAAGACGCGGTCAGGGTAGCGATGAATGATACCGGGAACGGGAGAATCGGCGTCTTCGCCGAGAGGATCCTCTGCTTCGCCCTTTGTGTGTAGACATTCATCGACGACGGGTACAACCGATCGGCGGAGGGGCGAGGAAGGGTCGTGCGTGGAAATCAGACTGGCGTAGTAAGGGGTGACGGCAACAGGTAAATCTCCCGACGGGTGCATCATGGCCTGACGTTCGTTGTCGGAGAGATGAATGATTGTATCGAGCGTCTGAACATCCCGGATGGCGTTTTGAAATTGCCAGCGCCAGTCAAACCATTCGATACGGCTGATGTCAGGATAATATTTTTTGCGGAAGGCTCGTGAGCGGGGCGAATCTTTGAAAGGAAAATAAAGCCGCTCCGGCTTTGATTTTGCCGGGGAAAGTTGCTGATTATTCGTGGACAACGAAAAGCAATCTGTCACTTCGTTTTGTGACACGACTAGTCTGGTCGTTGTACCCGGAGGTTCTGCATCCTCATTAAACAGCGTCTCGTTTTCCATTCACTCTCCTTCTGTCAGAAATAATCCGTTTAAAAAAGCAGCCATCGTTGAATGGCTTTATTAATTTTTGAATTTACGCAAGCAGAAAAATTTGTCAACATATTTTTTACATTTTAGCAAAAAAAATGAAAATAATTTTAAAAAAATTTAGGACGGATTTTTTTACAACTAATTTTTGAGCGCGTGGCGACGTTTAACATGCCCGCCGAATCCAATCCATCAAGGCAACTCCAAATCCTGACGAAGGCGCATTTCCGCATTCTGCAGTTTCTGATGCGGAGCGGACTATCGGGAAAATATTTGAGTGATGATACAAATTGGATTGCCGATGAAATCAGGATAAGGTAGAAAGAAGATGTCGGCATCGAGATTCCTTATCATGAAATCCAGACAGGATAAGGCTTTTATGAAGCTGAGTGGCATAACGCGCTAATGAAAAGATCGGTGTGACGAACACAAAAAGGAGATAGGCCATGCCGGAGTTACCGGAAGTTGAAACGCTATGCCGTCAACTGCATGACAGGATAGCGGGGGAAAAAATTCTGAAGACAGCCGTTTATGATGACAAGCTTGCCAGTCTCGAAAGCGTTAGAGGTTGTATCATCGAAGCAGTTCAGCGTTCCGGGAAAACAATCGAGCTGAGACTTAACGATGGCCGGAGCGTTACGATTCATTTGCGGATGACAGGACGATTGTTCTGGCGGCAAGACAAAAAAAGAGAACCGCATACCCGGTGGCGGATGACGGTTGCCGATGGAAACGTCGATCTGGTCGATCCACGCCGCTTCGCGACTATCAAGGTCGAGCCAACGCTTCGGGACAAAGCCCAAAGAGACTTAATAACTGGCTTTGATATGAAGACCTTCTTGGCGAAACAGTCCACGCGAAAAGTAAGTGTTAAAATCCTGCTCATGGATCCGAAAGCGATAGCGGGCATCGGCAACATTTACGCTTGTGAGATTTTGTATCGCGCCGGCATTTCTCCTTTTCGGCAGGCGACAACGCTAAACGAAAGGGAATGGAGGAACATATTTCGTCAAGCCAGACGTGTTTTGAAAAAGGGCATTGAGAAACGGGGAACGTCCATCTCCGATTGGCGCGATCTCTACGGCTGCCGGGGTGAGAACCAAAACGATCTTAAGGCTTATGGACAAGAAGGAAAGACTTGCTGCATATGCGGAGGGTTTATCGCCAGAGTTAAACAAGGCGGACGCAGCACATTTTACTGTCCTCAGTGTCA
>CAZOPH010000267.1:0-2103 GCA_964581635.1 uncultured Smithella sp. | reverse complement strand
AACCGGTCTGATCCACCGCCCAGTTATAACACGCGTAATGATCGCGCGACTGTTGATCAGTGGATTGTCCTTTGTTTGGATAAAAATAAATTTGCGTAATGGCTGTAATATTTTGATCTTGTGGCGGTTGAGGCATTACTTGTTCATGGGGATAGTAATAACAGGAACTTAATAACACAATTACCAGAAGAAGCAAAAACTTTGTCCAATATTTAGCTAAGCAATTTGTTGTTTGAAAGATTTCATTAATCATGGTTTATTTTCTCCATTCCAAGTATCGCCCTGACAAAACTTTTTTTGAATGATAATAGTTTTTTACTAATTGATTTATTCTTTATTGGTGCTCCATCAGTTCTCCCTGTTTCGGAATGTGCACCCCATCGCGCCCAGCGGTTGTCCGCTATCATCGATAAAACTCCTCTGCTTAACAAAATCCGCTACCTGGTATTATTCTGCAGGATATTTATTCGCCTGAAACAATAACTTTGTAAGATCCGTAAATGCCCAGAATGTTTTTGACATCAAAATCAACATTGTTCACCTTCGTGATACCGCCGTTTTTCTTGGCGGCATCGATACTGCAATCGCCAACGGCAACCAGGGCAAGAACGCTTATGCACTCAGCTTGTCCTGTCTTAGAGGAAGCACCGCTGTTGCTGGTTGCTGTTATTGGTATTTTTACTCCCGTGTATAATCCGCCCATCGGTATCAAAGTGGCACAACCCATCAGTACAACAACTGCACCAAGAGCAAAAACAAACCAAAATTTTTTCATAATAACCTCCCGGGATCTTGAATTAAATTGATAAGACATTGCTTCTATATAGACAAACTATAGGAAGTTTGGCCTGGTGTGTCAAGGAAATCTTAAAATCAAAAGGTAAGGCTCGGGTCTAATTTAATTTCGACAAGTATGTTTCAACAGGATCAAGACTTTAAAACTATTGTTTTGACGAGATATACTCCGCCAGTTTTTTGATTTCCTCATCGGGTGTATTGAAGAATTCCACACCCGCCTCATAAAACGAATCACGAGAGCGGCTTCTGATCCATTTTACTTTTCCAAAGACCGTAATTATTTGTAGTGGATTCTTGAACGTAACTTTTATCTTCAGAGGGGTATCTACGGGCAAAAAACTATTGGATTGAATTTTGGCACCAGAAGCAGAAATATCCTTGCTGAGCGTAGAGATGATTTTTTCTTTAGGAAGATTTTCTGCTCCTCCTCCAAGAATAGATATGATGATCTCATTTTCCTCTTCTAAGCGTTTTTCCTTTCTTTCGTTTAGCTGACGGCGCACTCCAGCGATCTCTGAAACAAACCTGGTCAGTGTTTGAAACTTCTGTTTATTGAGCTCTTCATCATGCATAAACACCCCTTGCAATGACTAGGCGTAATTTTTCAGTTAATAAATACTTGCCCTATGTGTGAATCAGTATAGAAATTTCATGATGGTGTGTCAATAAAATAACTAACAGCAAAATGTGTGGTAATGTCGATATTTGTCGGGCGTGAATATAGTGCTTATTGATGATCCTTCATCTTTCCCGATACATTCAAGCTATCATGCATCTCTCACTTCAAGAATCATTTGTGCATCCAGCCTAGTTCCTTGGCGTGCAAGCTCTGGATGTAGAGCCGGTCTTTGGTCTCTGTCACAGCGGTCGTTTCCGGATAAGCACCACTCGGGTCCTGTAAGTCAGCCACCACTTTGCCATCTTCCGAAAAAGCTATCACGTGTCCGTAAGCTTTCGGAACCGGCCACATTGCACGCGGTAGGCGTAAGGTGAGCTTGCGCATGAACGGCTTGGTGGCAAGCTTGTCAACAGTGGCGTTACGCGGTTTTACAAGTCCCAGCCAGATTTTCCCGTCGAGTCCACGCATCAGATTGTCCGGATAACCCGGCAGATTGTCAAACAGCACTTTGGCCTGGTCACCCGGGATCGATATATTCAGATCTTGTGCGCTCACTAAAATCTTCCACACCCGATACTTCCCGGTTTCGTTGACGAACAGCGTTTTCTCATCCTGGCTCAGGGCCACGCCGTTGGCAAAACTAAAGCCTTTCGCCACGATGCGGGTCGTTTTGTTTGCAGGGTCGT
>CAZOPH010000266.1:0-2118 GCA_964581635.1 uncultured Smithella sp. | reverse complement strand
TGACATGAACGGAATTCTCAAAAGAAGATCCTTGGCTATCTTAAAATCCTTGTCATTCTTGAATCCCTGGAGAACTTCCGTTAGGATAAGATTACCGATTACGATTGGCGTATTGCCAAGTGATGAATCAAGCCAGTCCGTTTGAGATGTTTGATTACCGTTGAAGTAGTCAATCCAGACGGACGAATCAACGAGAATCACTTATCTGTCCTCATCTCATTGAGATTGCCGGACCATTTCAGCTTTCCGCGAAACCGCTTGATTTCTTTATGGCTGTTCATTTGGACCAACAGTTTCAACCCCTCTTCTATGGCATCCTTTTTCGTTCTGAAACCGGAAACTTTTAGGGCTGATGCCATCAGATTATCATTTATGACTACATTTGTTCTCATTTCCTGCCTCCTATGTGTATGCTGTGATGTATTATACACATCAGTATCTAAAATTGAAAGATATTATTTTGGTGCATATAACGTCGAAGCTCAGGGGCGCGCCGCTTGCGGCAAGTCCCGCTGGAGCGCAGGGTTAGAGTCAATTCTGGGTCAATTCGGGGGTAATTCGGGGGACACAACACTTAATTCCACTTCTTTTTCTTGAGATTCTTGAATTAAGTGTTATGTCCCCAGAATTCAAAGCAAATACCCCTGCTGTTCTTTAATAATTCATTCTTTTCATTGTCCCATCTGAACATATTCATGTGTATAAATTACGCCAATGTGTGCCTTATGCCAATATCATTTTTTTGGCTTAACGAAAAGCGCACCCCCCGGAGCATATCGATCGGGTGTGTTGATTTTGTTATGCTAAAATATCTTCAATTGGCAATATCTGTTTTCCATGCCTGATTGTAAGAATTGATAATTGCCTTTTTTCGATGCGATATATGATGCGATAATTACCGTAAATCATCTCTCTGAATTGTTGATCTCCAATTTCAGGAACAACCCGGCCAATTTTGGGTGAAGATGCCAGTTTTTCTACTTTTGAAAATAAAGTTGAAATCCATTTCCTTGCTGCTGACGGCTTGTCTAAGGCTATATATTCAGCGATTTCCGAAGCTTTGTCGATAGCCAACGGTGACCAAATTATTTTCATTTATTGAGCCTTCTCAAGACTTTATTTTTTGCATCTTGATGAGTAATGCCTTGACCGCTTGCGAGTAGGCCAAGAGATGTCTGAACATCTGTCAAAAGTTCAATCCTCTCTTGCATGTTTTCATATTCAGAAGCATCCAGTAATACAGCAACTCCTTTACCATGTTGCGTAATAATCACAGGCCTTTTTGTATCACGAACTTGCTTAATATAGCTTGCAATACCTATCCTAACCTCAGATAATGGTTTAATATCTTGATCGATTTTTAATCTCTGCATTTTACACCTCACATATTCATTAATAAGACACTATTTATTGTACACCATAACGCACATTATTTAGTACAAGCAAGAACTATTATTGGGCATAACGACGAAATCAGCCGGGGAGCGTAGCGAGTCCGCTGTATTGATTTGCTAAGCCTTTTTTCTCTCGATAAGATACCCAGAAACATACTTATGAATGATGCTGGATACCAGGGTCTGGTAAGGAATACCCTCTTGCACTGCAATGACCTGTACCTGATCCAAATCTTTTGAAGACATGCGGATGTTTATTCTCTTGTCTTTTTGCAGTGTATTTTTTGCATACTGCTGGAGCTTCTTGATTTCCTTCTTCGCATTCTTAACCGGTACCCATTCTCCGCGTTCATATGATTCAAGAATATCTTTTTCCTCATCATCTAGAATTATCTTTTTCATTTCCCTTCCCTCAAATACTTGTGTGTCGCTGTTCTGCTGGGTATAATTGTTTTAAGAAAAATCTCTTCATTGTGTTCAACATAAGGAACAAGATATGCGTAAGCATCAATTATAACCACAGCAATTTTTTGTCCGGGATACCTTTCTTGATTTGGATGCTCAATGGTATCGAGAACTTCTCCTTTTTCCATTAGCAGGACAACTTGTTCAAAGCAAATGCCCCTGCTGCCAATGTACCTTATGTCAATATCATTTTTTTGGCTTAACGAAAAGCTCACCCCCCGGAGCGTATCGATCGGCTGTATGGCCTGGTTACGCAATA
>CAZOPH010000265.1:0-2134 GCA_964581635.1 uncultured Smithella sp. | reverse complement strand
CCGCCTCAGACTCCAAGTCCCCTGCATCGAAAGCGTCCGGACTTCAAACCTATCAGGTTAAAAAAGGCGATAGCCTCATTCGAATCGTACGCCGCAAACTTCACATAAAAACCGGCATGCAGAAAATGTTGCTTGAGATCCAATCATTGAACCCGAGCATTAAGAACCTCAACTATATCTATATCGGCCAGATTATTCATTTGCCGGATGGCCAAACCGCTTTAAAATCCGTTCCGGTCGATGCCATAATGAATCCGGCAATAATTCCCGAAGAAAAAGTTTCCGCTATTCCATCCGGTGAGGTAGCTCCCGTTACAGAGAAAAAAGCCGTTGAAGCGAAAGAGTCCATCTTTTTACCTCCTGCTAAGCGACTGGCTGTCATCAAACATATTATTACGCAAATGAACGGATCCATGATTACCAGCGGTAATTACTATCTGCCGATCTCCAAAACCGAACAACTGACGATTGACTGTTCCATCATTCCCGTTGTGGAACTGGAAGACAGGACAACGATATTCCTTGACCTGGGAAGTCGTTCCAATCGTCATCTCAATAAAATGATCAGCGAACGCTGGAGCAATTACCAGTTGGTTAAAATCGACGATAAAGATGACATCATCATCATCCTGAAAAAAATATTCAATAAAAATAAAACCTATGAGATCACCAAAGCACAAAAACCTTTTTCCCTGGGTTCGCAGCCTGTGATGGAGATCATTGTTGACTGGGTCATTGCCAAAAAAGACGTCCATGCAACTTCATCTAAAACCCAGGGGTTGAGAGTTGTTTACGAAAACAACCCCTTGTTGCCGAGGGCCATTGTGAATTACGCACGTCAACATTCTCTGATCATCACGGAAATTTCGCCGGGAAACGGCCTTGTCGGCAAACCGGAAGAAATTTATTCACTGCCTGCCATGACGATTTTACCAACATCATCCGCTAAGGATTTCTCCTCGGCTCTACTTTCTTATCTGAACATTCAGGGAGAATCGGATGCCGATGTTAGTGTTTTTAACATCGCTAAAGACGGATTCAACCTATCCATAAAAACGGATATCATTGTTACGCGCGGCGAAAAGAAAACGCTTATTTTCTCGCGTGATCTGCCGCCTCAATTTGTCAACATCCTTCAAAAGGCAGGCAACGAACTTATTTTTATCTCCAATCAGGATGATCCTGCCAAAAACATGGAAAAGATTCTGCGTGGTTTTAATGTTGCCTTTACGTCCGGTTATTTCACTTTTTCCGGTCTGGACAAAAACCAACCGCCCTATACCTTCGGTTTCAACGGCACTAAGATCAAAACCGACAAGGATATCTACGTCGTGAATTTTGACTTCAATCCGGATATGCGCGGGTTGTTGCAGGAAACATGGTCGGCAAACATTCTCCGGTATTGAGCTTATAAAGAATAAAATATGATAAAAGCAATTGCCCTTTTTTCCGGCGGACTCGACAGCATTTTAGCCGTCAAACTGGTGCAAAAACAAAATATCGACATTTGCGGACTGACCTTTACAACTCCCTTTTTTAACGCACTGAAAGCACAGGCGGCCGCCCGACAGATCGATTTGCCCCTGATGGTGGAGGATTTTACGGCTCAGCACCTGCAAATGCTCAAATCTCCGCGTTATGGTTACGGCAAAAATATGAACCCCTGCATTGACTGCCATACGCTGATGCTGAAAATGGCCGGCCGAATAATGGAAGAAACCGGCGCTGATTTTCTTGTAACGGGTGAGGTTCTTGGTCAGCGTCCCATGTCACAGACTAAACAGTCTCTTTATGTCGTCGCTAAAAACTCGGGTTACGCCGACTATATTTTGCGACCCCTTTCCGCACAACTACTTGAACCCGTTAAAGCTGAAAGAGAGGGGAAGGTTGACCGCTTAAAACTGCTTTCCATTTCAGGACGAGGTCGCAAAGATCAAATGAGGCTGGCAAAAGAATTCGCCATCCAGCAATATCCGCCTCCCGCCGGCGGCTGTCTCCTGACGGATCCGATTTTCTCCATCCGCCTACGCGATCTGATGTCTCATTCGGAAGACCGGCAGATTCGCGATTATGAACTATTGAAATACGGACGGCATTTTCGTGCCGGAGACAAAGGTAAAATCATCGTCGGCAG
>CAZOPH010000264.1:0-2153 GCA_964581635.1 uncultured Smithella sp. | reverse complement strand
TGGTAGAAATACTCCAAGCCGTCTCGGACGCCCTGGCAGTAATGTGAATGGTAATCATCAATTCTGTTAATTGCTCTATACTTAACAGTAGCGGGTGTGGTCTGCAATTCTGTCTTTTTGTATATTTTAAAAAACCACTAATTGGATTTTATTTTATCGCCTCACCTCATCATGACTTTTTAGATACTGATCAAGCTTATAAATATGTGATAAATCCACATCAGCACTGCCCGTGCCGCCTGTTTCAAATGGATTATCCATATCTTTGATCAGCACTAAAATTCCCGTGATAAGAAAAGTTACTGTAAAAATAATGACCATTCCTATCACGTAGGGGTCAATCATGGAAAACAATAGTATGAATACAACCAATGAAACCGCTACTTGCGACAACACATAAGCTGCAGGAAGAAAATTGGTTTCTTCTATTGTGTCGATCCGGTTTGAGATCTTTTCTATATTGTTAAGCTCATTCCGCATTTTTATTACATACGGTGGCGCCATGTTCTTTGCAGCCATTGCATGGATGTCATCATCTATTTTCTCGATTATTTCAGCGATTTCCGTCTGCTTCCACTTGTTCGACTCAAACTGGTTTATGATAACACTGATCAAGCTGTTGAGATGTGAAAGCGCATTGTCGGTTTCCTTTTTTGCTGTAAACTCCAGAAGCTCAAAGTCCTTGTGAAGCGCCTTTATAGTTGCCGCCAATTCTCCCGGAATTTTCTCGCTTTCCTTGAAATCGGTCATTACTCCGGCTAATAAAATTGCTATTGTAAAGATTACGCCGCTTATCAATGCTGAAATAAGGGAATCGAGACGCATAAATTCAAGATTTAAGGTGTGTATGCCGAATTTAGCACCTGCCAGAATCACTGCTACAACCGTTGCTTTGACGACGATCATCCACTTGTTCACGTATTTTCTCCTGTTTTTAGTTTTCATGTCTCGTTCCTTATGTTTGTATGGCTTCCAATACCACCGCTTGGAGGCGGGAGTGTAATTGATTATACGAATATTGCAAATACAAATTATAAAAATATTCATTCACAATTTTTTTCTTAAGAGGTGGATGATGCAAGACATGACCATTTCCGAAAATTAAAACATCGATGATGGATTTATCCCGTGATGTTTTCCCTGAAATGTTGTTTCCCTAATATTGCCGTTTTATGTTACATTACAATTGATAACAGTTGAAAAATTACAAAGTAAATCCTGCCTATTGCTCAGATCCGGCTACTTCCTACATCGAGCCTGTAAAAGAAGTCGGCAAATAGCACTTGGCGGATGATGCATAAAAAATTACCAAAGGCTTGTTAGGCGAAAAAGGATGTATTAAGGAGTGTACACATGAAGCAATTGGATATGAGCAAAGCCTTCACGTTGATGGAATCCGGGCCCGTTGTCCTTGTTACAACGAAAGACGGAAAGAAAAACAACATCATGACGATTTCATGGACAATGGTTGTGGATTTCACACCGGTCTTTGCCATAACCACTGGAGAATGGAATTATTCTTTTACGGCTCTTCGGAAAACAAAGGAGTGTGTTATTTCAATTCCCACGTTTGATATGCTTGATAAAATCGTTGGAATAGGAACATGCTCCGGTGCCGATACAGACAAATTTACCAAATTCAAGCTCACTCCCGTAAAAGGTAGAATAGTAAAAGCGCCGTTGATAAAAGAATGCCTCGCTAATATCGAGTGTAAGGTCGTTGACATCGTTAAAAAACACAACATTGTCGTTCTCGAAACCGTTGCGGCTTACTTTGACACCTCGCACAAAGAGAGACGAACTGTTCACGCCGTCGGCGACGGTACATTTATCGTAGATGGGCGCAAACTATCCCGGAAAAAAATGATGGCATCTAAAATCCCATATGGTATTTAACCCAAATTAAGCAATAGGGTAAAGAATTCAATCTTGAAGCAATCTCTCGGATGCGAAAAAACCCTGGCATATTGTAGTGGTTTTTTTGTCGTAATATTTCCCAAGGTGGCAACATAGTGGCAATTTTTGACTCGGCAAACAAAAAAGGCGAAACTTTTACAGCTTCAAACCCTTTGATTTATCTCATAACTATTTGAATTTATTACTGGTGCCGGAGCTCGGAATCGAACCGAGATGCCCTTGCGAGCGGGGGATTT
>CAZOPH010000263.1:0-2154 GCA_964581635.1 uncultured Smithella sp. | reverse complement strand
TAGAGTCGTGCAGCGTGAGAGAGCCACATACATCTGACCGTGGGCAAACGTGCCATGCCCCACATCGATCACCACGTTTTCAAAGGTTTGCCCCTGGCTTTTGTGAATGGTGACCGCAAAGGCCAAACGAACCGGATACTGACGGAACGATCCGACTTCCTCCGAACTCAGCTCGTTGTTCTTTACAAAAAAACGGTAGATCTTCCACGTGTAGGGTGAAATACGCGCCGTATCGCCGTTGTCCAGTTCAGCCACAATCACATCCTCATCTTCGTCGTCTTGTTCAAACTTTCTAATTTTGCCGATGGTGCCGTTAATCCACTGGCCCAGGGAGTCATTATTGAGCAGCATGATCTGCGCGCCTTTTTTTAGTTTCAACTCCACGGCCGTCGGCAGATATTCCTTGCCGAAATCGCCTTCGATCCGGCCTGCGGCTTTCCAGAGTCTGCCGGGCAGTTCGGCCAGGCGCTTTTCGTTGATGGTATCGGCGAGAGCATTGGTGCTGGTCAGCGACAGATAGAAGGATCCCGGAGGCGCTTCGAACTGCGGATCGCAACGTTTATTAAATTGCACCAGATCGTCATCCGTCACGGAGCGATTGCGAATCGTGTTGAGCAGCCGGACAAACTCATCGTCCTTCTGTCGATAGACTTTTTCCAGTTCGACATATTCAATATTTATTTGGTCAAAACATTTCGCGCTGAAAAAATAGGGCGTCGGGTAGTGACTTTTGAAGATGTCGCGCTCTGCGGATGTGACCACCGGCGGCAGTTGATACAGATCGCCGATAAAAATCATTTGAACACCGCCGAAGGGCTTCTTCTCATTCGGTCCGTTGAGATGCAGGAATTTGTCGATGCAGTCGAGCAGGTCGGCGCGCACCATCGATACTTCGTCAATCACAATCGTGGTCAGCTTCTTGTAGATGGTCGGTTTATCTTTTTCAGACTTCTTTTTTCTTTTGATCGAAGCCAGCGTTACATTCGGCTTAAAATGAAAAAAGGAATGGATTGTCTGACCTTCGACATTGACGGCCGCTACGCCTGTCGGCGCCAAAATAACCACTTTCTTTTTAGTGGCATTACGGAAATATGTGAGCAGCGTTGACTTTCCCGTGCCCGCCCGTCCGGTGATCAGGATATTTCTTTGCGTCTCCTCCATGAGCGCCATTGCCCGCTTGAATTCGGCATTGAAATCGATCTCGACCGGTTTGGATTTTTGATTCATAATATTTCCTTGTAAAGCCTGCCTATTTATAGGCACAATTTGTCCCGGCATTCAACAATGATTACTTGATTTTAAATATGGTTAATGTTTCTTGTTAAATCGGACAATTAGATATAATCATAAATAATATTTTAACAGGAACGGAAAGTAAGGTTAAATCATGAACACTAAAATGACAGCATTCAGCGAGTCGGAAATCGACAAAAGAATATTGAAAGCCATAAGCGACATGGGATTTGAAACCCCGATGCCTGTGCAGCAACAGGTCATTCCTTTTTTACTTAAACAAACTAGGGATTTGGTTGCCCTGGCCCATACCGGAACCGGCAAAACCGCGGCCTTCGGTATCCCGATTATTCAACAGATCAACACAGTTTCCAAGCAAACACAGGCGCTGATTCTAGCCCCCACGCGCGAACTTTGCCTCCAGATTACAGACGATTTGACCAATATGGCAAAGTATATCGACAACCTAAACGTCGTGCCGATTTATGGTGGGGCCAATATTGTCACTCAGATTCGTCAGGTGGCCGCGGGTGCGCAGATTGTTGTTGCCACACCGGGCCGGATGCTGGACATGCTCAACCGGAAAAAAGTAAATGTCTCCGCTATCAAATGGTTGGTGCTTGATGAAGCCGACGAAATGCTTAACATGGGATTCAAGGAAGAGCTGAGCGGCGTACTCGCCTCCACGCCAGAGAATAAAAGGGTGTTGCTCTTCTCCGCCACCATGCCGCGTGGGATTGAAGCCATCGCACACAGTTACATGAAGAAGCCGATGGAAATCACCGTCGGCATCCGTAACACCGGCGCGGAAAATGTTTCTCATCAATATTATGTGGTGCATGCCAAAGACCGGTATCTTGCGCTCAAGAGGATTGCCGATTTTTACCCCGACATTTACGCGATCATTTTCTGTCGCACGCG
>CAZOPH010000262.1:0-2169 GCA_964581635.1 uncultured Smithella sp. | reverse complement strand
AAATCTTTGAGCGAATTGAAGAAGCTATTGATGTTTGTGAAAATGTATCCAACATCGTGGAAGGGATTGTTTTGAAACATGCTTGAGTCCATGGCATTTGTTTTTGTTCTGGTGGCCATCGCGCTGATTTTTGATTTTCTTAACGGGTTTCATGACTCAGCCAATTCCATTTCTACTGTCGTTTCCACACGCGTTCTATCGCCAAAACATGCTGTAATCTGGGCGGCTTTTTTTAACTTTGCCGCCGTTTTTTTTGTCGGCACGGAGGTTGCCCATACCGTCGGCAAGGGCATCATCCATCTGGATATTGTCGATAATCTGGTTATTCTATCCGCCTTAGGCGGTGCGATTATTTGGAATATAGCGACTTGGTATTACGGCCTGCCCAGCAGTTCATCTCATGCCTTAATCGGCGGCCTGATCGGAGCGGCCGTAGCTAAAGCCGGCACCGGAACACTGGTTTGGTCCGGCATTACCAAAACTACGCTTTTTATCATTGTTTCCCCTGCCATCGGTATGGCGCTCGGATTTACATTTATGATTAGTGCCATGAATTTGAGCCGTCATTCCAATATGGCCAAATCAGATAAACTCTTTCGAAAACTTCAGCTCTTATCCGCAGCCATATATTCATTAGGGCACGGCATGAATGACGCGCAAAAAACTATGGGCATTATCGCCATGGCACTTTTTAGTAAAGGGTTGCTGGGTGACACCTTTCATATCCCCATTTGGGTGATTATTACCTGCTATACGATGATTTCTCTGGGAACCATGTTCGGCGGGTGGCGAATTGTCAAAACAATGGGAACAAAAATCACGAAACTTCAGCCGATGGGTGGATTCAGCGCCGAAACAGCCGCGGCTTGTTCGATCATCGGCGCGACCGTCGCCGGAATTCCCGTGAGCACAACCCACACGATCACCGGTGCAATCGTCGGCGTCGGCGCCACCAAAAGACTTTCCGCCGTACGCTGGGGTGTTGCCGGTAACATTATCTGGGCCTGGATTTTAACCATACCTGTTTCCGCTATTATCTCCGCTGTTATTTATTTTAGTGTCAATTACTTTGTCGGTTAAACGAATTCCTGTCCTCGTTTTTAAAATACCATTGATAATTTTATTATTTTACCGTAAATTATTTCCATGAATCGAATACGGGAGATGAGCGCATGCCGGAGAAACTGCTGCCTTTTACAAAAGAACAGATTGAAAAAATCATTCAAAAATACCCGACACCTTTTCATATTTATGATGAAAAGGCTATTCGCGAAAACGCGCGCACTTTTAAAAAAGCTTTTGCATGGAATGACGGCTTCAAGGAATTCTTCGCGGTCAAGGCCGCGCCCAATCCCTATTTGATGAAAATCCTTCATACAGAAGGATTCGGTGTGGATTGCAGTTCGCTCGCGGAATTGCTGATGGCTGAAAAAACAGGCATTACCGGCGAAGAAATCATGTTTTCATCCAACGACACGCCTGCCGAGGATTTTCAACTGGCAAAAAGACTGCAAGCGATCATCAATTTGGACGATATCAGCCATATAGACTATCTGGAAAAGAGCGCCGGCTTGCCTTCCCTGATATGTTTTCGCTATAACCCCGGTCCTTTAAAAAAAGGCAATGTGATTATCGGCCATCCGGAAGAAGCAAAATACGGCTTCACACGGGAACAATTGTTTGAGGGCTATCGAATTTGCCGGGATAAAGGCATTAAACGTTTCGGTATTCATACGATGGTAGCCTCCAATGAACTGGATGCCCAATACTTTGTGGAAACCGCCGAAATTCTTTTCGAGTTGATTGTTCAAATTTCGCATGCGCTGAATATCCGGTTCGAGTTTATCAATATCGGCGGCGGCATCGGTATTCCCTACCGACCGGAACAGGCCTGCATCGATCTCAACGCCATGAACCGGGGGATCAAAGAAAAATATGAAAAGATCATAACAGCCAACGGACTGGCCCCGATCAAACTTTTCACGGAATGCGGACGATATATCACCGGCCCCTATGGTTATCTGGTTTCCCGCGTTCTGCATATTAAAGACACTTATAAAAAATTTGCCGGACTGGATGCCTGTATGGTCAATCTGATGCGTCCGGCTCTTTATGGCGCCTATCATCACATCACTGTTGTGGGAAAAGAAAAACAATCCCATGATTTCA
>CAZOPH010000261.1:0-2173 GCA_964581635.1 uncultured Smithella sp. | reverse complement strand
GCGTGATTACCTGCGCCGGCGAAAAGAAATATCCGGTGGATTATTCCCATTTCAATATTATGGGCACGGCCGCCGGTGCTTACGGCATTGAAGCCGACAGCGACAAGGCCATTTTTCCCGCCGTCAATCTGGAAGTAGTATTCGGCCACGATAAGGGAATCAAATTCAAACTCCCCTGGCTGATTTCCGGCATCGGCTCCACCAATATTGCCAAAAACAACTGGGAGGGACTGGCCATCGGGTCCGCCCTGGCGGGTACGGGTTTGACTATCGGGGAAAACGTCGTCGGCATGGACCCGCAATCGAAATTCAAAAACGGCAATATCGTGGATACCGTCGATTTGAAGCGCCGCGTCAAGCTTTACCGGGATTTCCAGCGTTTCGGCTACGGTGCAATCATCGTGCAGGCCAATCTGGAGGACACCCGTTTAAAAGTGCATGAATACGCCATTGAGGAACTGGGTGTGGAGTGCGTGGAACTCAAATGGGGACAGGGCGCAAAAGACATCGGCGGCGAAGTCAAAATCAAGGATTTAAAAAAGGCCCAGATGCTCGACGACCGCGGTTATATCGTTTTGCCGAATCCCTATGATCCCAATGTCATTGAAGCCTTTGAACGGGGTGCTTTCAAGGAATTCGAGCGTCATTCTCGCGTTGGCATGGTCACCGAGCAATCTTTTGCCGCGACCGTCAAAGGGCTGCGCAAGGCCGGAGCGAAATACATTTTCCTCAAGACGGGCGCTTACCGTCCCGTCGATCTGGCGCGGGCGATTTATTTTTCGTCGAAATACAAACTGGATCTGCTCACCGTGGACGGCGCCGGCGGCGGCACGGGCATGAGCCCGTGGCGGATGATGAACGAATGGGGTGTTCCGCCGGTGGAACTGCATACGCTGGTGTATCAATACGCCAAAAAGCTGGCGGCCAAGAAAAAATACCTGCCGGCCATTGCCATCAACGGCGGCTTTACCTTCGAGGATCAGATATTCAAAGGTCTGGCGCTGGGAGCGCCCTTTGTCAAGCTGATCGGAATGGCGCGGGCGCCCATTGCGGCAGCCATGGTCGGTAAGACGATCGGCCAGACCATCGACGCCCAGCAGGTGCCGGTTTATGTCGAACGCTTCGGCAGCACCAGGGATGAAATTTTCGTCACGGCCAGCGAGCTGCGCAAGGAACTGGGTCATAAGGAATTTGAACAGCTGCCCACCGGCGCCATCGGACTTTACACCTACTATGAAAGACTGGCTCAGGGGCTCCGTCAGTTGATGGCCGGAAGCAGAAAGTTTGCGCTGAAATATATGACACGGGACGACCTGGCGGCCCTGACCCGTGAAGCTGCGGATGTCAGTGGCATTCAGTACATTATGGATGTTGATAAGAAAGAAGCCGAAAAAATCCTCAAATAACCAGAACTGGCCCAATGATCATTTAACAATGCGTCATGAATCATTTTCGGTGGAGCGCGTTTACCCCAGCCAAGCGTGTCCGAGGGGGAAACGCGCTTACACCAAATGATCTTACTTTCTAAAGGAAGTCTCCATGACCAGACCACATGAGGTTTCATTCAAGTGCAACTCATTACATCCCCTGCCGTTAGATATATCCGACGCACGTGCTCAGGACAAAGTCGGCCTTTCTATTTCACGCATCGACGTCCTGGCTTTTCGGACGACATTCGATGTTAAAAAGAAGCGCGGCCTAGTTCCAGTCAACGTTTCCTTTTTTCCGAAAGAGCAGTTTGCCCGGTCGCTGAACATCATGATACCCGTATTCGCCAAAAATCTTGCCGTCAGTTCACGAGTTGCCGTGGCGCAGGCAGGGGAATCGCTGGGCGACATCGTTGTGCCCGAGGGGAAAACGGGCCTGGCGACGGTTTGCAGCATTATCGTGAACGGCGTTCTTCTCAAGCACAGCATTCCCATTGATTCCAAATTCGGCGGCATCCTTCAACTGAGACAAGGCCGTGGCCTGCGCTTTGTGGAACTCATTCACTACGCTAGCTCTTCGCTGGACCCGTCGGAAATATTTATTCGCGGCAAGATGACTTCCATCGTGCAGGTGGCTGCGCAGGGCGATGGCAAAATCCTAGCCAATTTTCGTGAAATTCCTGCCTTGAGTCGCAGCCTGGTTGAAAGCGTGATCGATGACTTCACACGCGCCGGCATCAACGGCG
>CAZOPH010000260.1:0-2183 GCA_964581635.1 uncultured Smithella sp. | reverse complement strand
AATCCCCACTCCTCGGCAAACACGGAAAAAACAAAATCCGTCTGCTGCTCGGGTAAAAACTTCAACTGGGTTTGCGAACCTTTTAAAAATCCCTTGCCCAGAAATCCTCCGGAACCAATCGCAATCATCGATTGAATGATGTGGTAACCAGTGCCCAGTGGATCACTTTCCGGCGAAAGAAAAGTCAGTAATCTGTCTTTTTGATAGTCTTTTAAGAAGAGCCAGGCCACGGGCAACATGGCCAGCACGCCGGCGACAACGATTAACATGGAATTCCAGTTCATGCCGATAAAAAGAACAATCGAAGCGAAAACAATAATAATCATTAGCGCCGTCCCCAAATCAGGTTGTTTTAAAATTAGGACGCAAGGTACCATCACCATCAGGAAAGGAACAAATAATTCTCTCAATAAGTATGGTTCATTGGATTTATGATCGTCAAAATACCTAGCCAGGGCGATAATAATAGTCACCTTCATCAATTCGGAAGGTTGAAATAAAATGAATCCGAAAGAGATCCATCTTTGTGCACCGTTGGCCGTGTGACCGAATAAAGCCACAAACACCAGAGACGCAATAGAAAGAGCATAAATAATATAAGCAGCCTGATTAATGGCATGGTAATCAATTAAAAAAATAATCACCATTAAAAACAAGCCAAACATAATCCATTGCAATTGTTTGATGTAAAGCGGTGCCTGATCATCACTGAGACTGAAGCCGGTTGAATAAATATTGACAATGCCGATGGCACAGATACACATCACCAACGCAAATAGCGTCCAATCAAAATTCTGGAGGATGCGACGATCATATTTTAAAAAAATCATTTTCTTCCTTCATGTAAATCATGCCTCGAGGCATTGCATTAATTAGATATTTCATTAATCTCCGGTCGAACCGGCCGGCGGAAAAGCTACCGCAACCTGTGTTGTCTTTCCTTGTTTCTTGCCTTCAAAGTAAGCATTCAGAATCTTCCGGGCAATTGGAGCGGCAACGGCACCGCCGCCTCCGGCGTTTTCGGCAACAACAACAATTGCAATTTCCGGACTTTTCATTGGAGCATAACAAACAAACAAAGCATGGTCTTTATGAAATGCGGTTATTTTTTTCTGGCGGCGGGCTTTTTCGTTTTGCGGCAACCCAATCACTTGTGACGTTCCTGTTTTACCGCAAACGTCTGCATCAGGCCTACGCGCCGCAGCACCGGTGCCCCCTGGTTCATTCACCACGCCCCAGAGCGCACGATGGAGTACCGCTAGTGTTTGCCGACTCAATTTGAGTTCTCCTTTTTTTTCGGGCAAAAATTCCTTTTGAATGCCGCCATCGGGCAGTTCGATCCGCTGGACAAGACGCGGTCGCCACCGGGTACCCCCGTTGGCCAAAGCGCTGTATGCTTGAACCAACTGCAGCGGGGTTGTTAAATTAAATCCTTGGCCGATGGATACCGATACCGTTTCGCCGAGCTGCCAGGGTTCTTTCATACGCGTCCGTTTCCAGTCTCGTGTGGGCACAAGTCCTTTTCTTTCATGAGAAAGCTCTATGCCCGTGGTTTCGCCTAAACCAAAAAGTCTGGCATAGCGCGCTATTACATCTACCCCCAACATTTTTCCAACCGTATAAAAATAGACGTCACAGGACTCTACCAGTGCGCGGTGAAGATTCACCGACCCATGTCCATGTTTTTTCCAGCAGCGATAGCTTCTATTCCCTAGCTCGAAAGAACCATTACAAAATATTTTAGTGTCGGGAGTAATAATGCCTTCTTCCAGAGCCGCAGCGGCTACAATCAGTTTATAGGTTGAGCCGGGTGGATACTGTCCGGAAATGGCCCTGTTGGATAAAGGATTCAGCGGATTTTTTTGAAGCTTCTCCCACTCATCACGGGCAATGCCGCTATTAAACAAATTCGGATCAAAAGAAGGCGTACTCACCATTGCCAGAATCGAACCGTCACGCGGATCCATCGCGATGGCCGAGCCTGCAAGACCAGCCAAAGCTTCCCAGGCCGCCTTCTGCAATTGGGCATCGATCGTCAGCACAACGTTGGAACCGGACACAGGATCAATCCGTCCCAAATTCTTTATAACCTTGCCAAATGCATTGACTTCAACCAACTCATTGCCGCGACGACCACGAATATACGGGTCAAGAACTTTTTCGATACCATACTTTCCTGTAAT
>CAZOPH010000259.1:0-2184 GCA_964581635.1 uncultured Smithella sp. | reverse complement strand
TGATTTTGCATTTGCTCAAGAATTTTCAGGTTGGTATCTCTCTGTTCGGGGAGCCCACCCATGAAACGACTTTTATATTGTGCAACCGCTGCTTCCATCTGATCCAGCTTTACTTTGGACTGAGTCAACTCGGTCGTCAGGAATTCTGTTGTGCCCGATGCTTGTTGCTCCCTGATCTTGAGGTTTTCTTCGATAAATAAAGAAGACAATCGGTTGGCGACTGACGTTGCGGTGTTAGGATCTCTGCTGATAAAGCTGATGGTGAAAAAACCTTTTTCATCTTTTTTGGTCGGCAATTCCACCTTGATATTTTTGCGCATTAATTCAACGACTTCTTCTTTCGAAAGGCTTTTACCCTCCTTTTCATACAATCTCAGTTCCGTGATTATTTTTTCCAGACGGGTACGGCTCATGACTTCCTGGGCTATCGACTGAAGCCGTTCCTCAACTTTAGAGGTAACGGTAGCGCGAACGAAATCTTCAGGAACTCTTTGCGGCGAGACCAGGACGAGAGTTGATGCTTTATATTCACGGGGAGCAATTATTGCATAAATTATTGCTCCGGCTAAAATGAGCACAAAGGGAATAATAATATGCCACATTCTTCGCCGCAGAATTTCAAGATATTCATCAAGGGTAATTTTTTTTTCAGGGTTAATCATAAATGTACGCTCCTTAAAACGCTTCCGAGACCCACATCAGTAAGTTGCCGTGAAACTCAGCATGACTCTGTTCTCTTTATATTCATTTAACACATAATTGCTGTTATCTTGCTGATAGGCATAGCCCAGCGAAACTTGTAACCACTGTAAGGGTGAATAAGAGATGTTGGCACCCGCACCCCATATGGTATCCCGCTGGTCCGGCTCTGATTCAACACGTTCCACGCTGCCTTGGCAGCCGATGGATAATCTCCGGTCCAGAAAATGCGTGATGGATCCGGTTGCCCGGTAATATTTTCGAAAGCCAAGATTTTGGGAGGTAAACAAATCCTGGGTATAACCGCCCTGCACGCTGAGCCGATAGGTGGTGCGCGCATCGAGCTGGGTGATGTCTGCCCTGAAGGTAACACCATCTTGCTTCGAGCCGGTCGTGGGTTCCATCCAGTAATAGCCGACTTCCGCCGCCGCTGATAATGTTGGACTGAACAGGTAGGATAGTCCGACTGACGTTTCATAGATTTCATAATCCAACCATTCATCGGTATAAGTCTGTTTGGTATAGGCGCCCTTTAATGAGGCGGTTGCCCTGGGCGTGAAACGCAGCATGTAAGCGCCGCCAACTCTGTGACCGTTGAGGTCGGGATCCGACTCGAAATAACCGTTGGTGTATCCGTAATCCAGAGAGATGCCGTGTTGCCGGTTGAACCAGTAAGTAAGAAAAGGACCGATATAATTTTCAATGCTGTCATCATTTGCGATATCTTCGGAATTGTAATAATTGTTACGATACCTGACGCCGATGCGGTTCTCCGGCCCAAATTGATACTCCACGACTGGCTCAAACACATTGCGCCAGTAAACAGCCCGCTGCGTCTCAGTCGCCAAAACAAATTTATTGTCTTGGGTAACTGTAAAATATTCTCTTTCCCGCGGGTCGTCCGAACGGATGAAGGCGTTTCTTAAATAAAAATTAAAATGAGAACTGGTCAGATATTTGGCGTCAAGCATTACATTGCCGGTGAAATAATTGAGATCATCATATCGGTTATAAAATACATAACCAGCTGACGCGTCCAGGTTAACGCCTGATTGGGCATCCATGTTGGAGAATCTAATGCCGGGTGTGATAGTGGTGTAAAAATCCTTTTTTTGATTATTGGCGGTCAGATCAAGATTATCACTGTATTCGCCTGTCACCCTGATATAAGGATGAACTTGTTTGAGAATATCAGCTGCGTAAACAGAGGGAGATGCCATAATGCATAAAAACATAGTGACAACTAGTATAGCGCGTTGTAAAGTCATCGTATAAATCCTTTCATAAATGCTGAGTGGCAATAATTTCCAATCGTTGGTGCTGTTTTAAAAACACTCCAAACTGGAAACAAGGCTAAGGAATAATTACCGTATCTCCCGGCTTAATGATGATATCCGGTATGTCTCCATCAATTATTTTATTATAATTAGCCGTAATCCTTTTTTCTTTGCCGTTTTCTTTCGTTAAGATTAAAATTTTTCTTTT
>CAZOPH010000258.1:0-2185 GCA_964581635.1 uncultured Smithella sp. | reverse complement strand
TCAATGCCGATGATAATTTCATCTGGTACAGTATCGAAGCGGAAAATTTTGAAAGCATCCACAACCACAGCGCTTACGCCTATGTCGAGAAAGGATAGACCCATGGCCGCTCAAACCTTTTTCAATCTTTACTCCCACGGATTGATCCGCGCCGCCGTCTGCATTCCCGAAGTCAAGGTTGCCGATGTGTCATTTAATACCCAAAAAACAATTGAACTGGCGAAGAAAGCGGCAAAGCAAAAAGCGATCCTGGCGATCTTTCCGGAGTTGGGGCTTTCGGCCTATTCCAATGAAGATTTGTTTCACCAGGACGCATTGCTCCAAAGCGTTGAAGAGGCTCTGATAGCCATTAAAAAGGCGTCCGCTCAATTAAACTTGATTCTGGCGGTCGGCGCGCCGCTGCAAGTGGATTGCCGTCTGTTTAACTGCGCGGTTGTTTTTTACCGGGGCAAAATTCTCGGGGTTGCCGTCAAATCCTATCTGCCCAATTATCGCGAATACTATGAGGCCCGGCAGTTTTCACCGGCTTCGGCGGCTCTTTTTTCCAGCATTTCCCTGGCAGGGCAAAAAAACATCCCCTTCGGCGCAAATCTGATTTTTAAAGCCGCCAATGTAAAAAATTTCAATTTGTTCTTCGAAATCTGCGAAGATGTCTGGGTGCCGATTCCGCCGTCGAGTTTTGCGGCCCTGGCTGGCGCGACCGTCATCGGCAATCTGTCCGCCTCCAACATCACCATCGGCAAATCGGAGTACCGGCATGACCTGGCCGCCAACCAGTCCGCGCGGTGTGTTGCGGCGTATCTGTATGCCGCCGCGGGTTTCGGTGAATCCACAACGGATCTGGCCTGGGACGGACACGCCATGATTTATGAAAACGGCAATCTGCTTGCGGAATCCAAACGTTTTTCGGCAGCGGCGCAAATGATCTGCGGCGACATCGATCTGGACCGCCTGGCGCAGGACCGGATGCGGCTCACCACGTTTGGCCGGAATGCGTCGGTTCATAAAAATCAGCTTGTGGCATTTCGCCCGGTTGAATTTGACATCGACTGCCCGCAGGGGCGCTTGATGCCGGAGCGCGAGATTCCCCGTTTTCCTTACATCCCCGCCGACCCGGCCAAGCGCGATCAGCGCTGTTATGAAGCTTACAATATCCAGGTTCAGGGCCTGGCCCAAAGACTGAAATCCTCCGGCATCCCCAATCTGGTGATCGGCATTTCCGGGGGCCTGGATTCCACGCACGCCCTGATTGTAGCGGCCAGAACCATGGATCTGCTGGGCCGGCCGCGATCGCACGTCAAAGCCTATACGATGCCCGCTTTCGGAACCACCAACAAAACGTACCGCAATGCCGTTCGTCTGATGAACGCCCTGGGCGTGGAGGCAAACGAAGTCGATATCAAACCCGCCTGCCTCCAGATGCTGAAAGATATGGATCATCCATATGCCCGTGGCAAAAAAGTTTACGATATCGCTTTCGAAAATGTTCAGGCCGGTCAGCGTTCGGCGCATCTTTTCCGGTTGGCCAACATGAAAAACGCCCTGGTTGTCGGCACGGGTGATTTGAGCGAGCTGGCGCTCGGCTGGTGCACGTACGGCATCGGCGACCACATGTCGCACTATAATGTCAATGCCAGCGTTCCGAAAACGCTGATTCAATATTTAATCCGCTGGGTGGCTCAAACGCATCAGTTTTCAGCGGAGGTATCGGATATTCTGCTGGCCGTTCTGGCAACCGAAATTTCGCCGGAGCTTATTCCCGGTCATATCGATCAGCAACCCGTACAAAAAACGGAAGAAACGATCGGGCCTTACGAATTGCAGGACTTTAACAATTTCTACATCACCCGCTTCGGGTATCTGCCCACCAAAGTAGCCTTCCTTGCCTATTGTGCCTGGAAGGACAAAACGCAAGGTTCGTGGCCGGATGTGCCGCCGAAAAAGCAAAACAGTTACTCTCTGAAAGAAATCAAGCAATGGCTGCATGTTTACATCAACCGATTTTTTAAAACGTCGCAGTATAAGCGTTCCTGTGTTCCCAACAGCCCCAAAGTGGGTTCGGGCGGATCGCTTTCGCCGCGCAGCGACTGGCGCGCGCCCAGTGACAGCGAAGCAACCGTCTGGCTTGCGAACTGGAAAAAAATCCCGGACAGGGATGACGGAAAATGAAACCATCCTATAAAGA
>CAZOPH010000257.1:0-2186 GCA_964581635.1 uncultured Smithella sp. | reverse complement strand
AGTCCCATGCCGACAATCGCAGAGGTGGGCGAAAGCATCTCGCGCATGCCCGGGCCGCCTTTGGGGCCTTCGTAACGAATGACCACAATATCGCCGCCTTTAATCTTTCCACCGAGAATCGCGGTAATGGCGTCGTCTTCGCAATCAAAAACGCGCGCCCTGCCTTCGTTAACCTGCATGGCCTGAGCCACAGCTGATTGTTTTACCACGCCTCCGTCCGGAGCGAGATTGCCGCGTAGAATGGCAATGCCGCCTTGCTTGGAGTAAGGATTGCTTAAGGGACGAATGACGTCATCATTCAAAACGCGGGCGCTTTTTAAATTCGCTCCCACTACTTTTCCCGAGACGGTCATAACTTTTTCATTAATCACGCCCAGCGAGTTTATCGTCTTCATGACTGCTTGGATACCACCCGCCGAATCGAGATCTTCGATATGGTGATGCCCGGCGGGACTCAACTTGCAAATGTTGGGTGTTTTCTCGCTGATTGTATTGAAGAGGTCTAAATCAAGTTTGAGACCCGCTTCATGGGCAATGGCCGGGATGTGCAAGACTGTATTGGTGGAACAACCCAGCGCCATATCGACAGCCATAGCGTTTTTAAAAGCAGCCAGTGTTGCGATGTCGCGAGGTTTCACGTTCTTCTTCAGCAGCTCCATAATTTTCATTCCCGCGTGCTTGGCCAGTCGATGACGCGCGGCAAGCACTGCCGGAATCGTACCGTGTCCGGGAAGCCCGAGTCCCAGAGCTTCGGTGACGCAGTTCATAGAGTTAGCCGTGTACATTCCGGAACAGGATCCGCAGCCGGGACATGCGCAGTCTTCCAAATGCTGCAATTCGGCGGACGTCATCTTTTTGGCTTTCACCGCGCCCACGCCTTCAAAAACTGAGATGAGGTCAACGGCCTTGCCTTGCAACTTTCCCGCGAGCATCGGTCCGCCACTGATGAAAATGCATGGAATATTGAGCCGAAGTGCCGCCATCAGCATGCCAGGAATGATCTTGTCGCAGTTGGGAATGAAAACCAGGGCATCAAACGGGTGGGCCATGGCCATGATTTCGACGGAGTCGGCAATCAATTCGCGACTGGCGAGTGAATATTTCATGCCTGCGTGCCCCATGGCAATTCCATCGCATACGCCGATGACCGGAAATTCCACCGGTGTGCCACCAGCGATGCGGATGCCTGCCTTAACATCCTGTGTAATTAAATCCAGGTGAATATGTCCGGGGATTATCTGGTTGGCGGAATTGACCACGCCAATCAAGGGCCTGGCAATCTCTTCATCCGTGTAACCCATGGCCTTGAACAGAGACCGGTGCGGCGCCCGCTCCAATCCTTTTTTCATCAGATCGCTTCTCATTGATTTTCTCCACTGGTTTAAACTGTAAATTTTAACGAAGCCGTTCTTATTTCTTGCGCTTTTCCGGTCTGAGCTCCCTCACCGCCGCTCCTGCCTGCCAAAGTTCGGATTCGCGCATTTCCTTGAGTTCCGCGTCCAATTTAACCTTGTAATCAGCAGCACTATTGGCTTTGAGCACAATGGCGGTTTCCTTGCCTGTCGCGACGGATTGATAGAGTTCAGCAAAAACTGGTTCTACGGCTTTACGGAACTTGTGCCGCCAGTCCAGTGCGCCGCGCTGAGCAGTTGTGCTGCAGTTCGCATACATCCAGTCCATGCCGTTCTCGCCGACTAGACGGATCAGGCTCTGGGTTAATTCTTCCACGGTCTCGTTGAAGGCTTCACTGGGTGTGTGGCCGTGCTTGCGCAGTTCGGCATATTGCGCTTCCATCATGCCCGCCAGAGCCCCCATTAACACGCCTCGTTCGCCGGTCAGGTCGCTGTAAACTTCCATCTGGAAAGTCGTCGGGAATAAAAATCCGGAGCCGATGGCGATACCCAAAGCAAGTGTGCGTTCCATTGCACGGCCGGTCGCATCCTGATGAACCGCAAAGCTGGAGTTGATACCGCTCCCGTCAACAAAATTGCGGCGAACGCTGGTGCCCGATCCTTTGGGCGCGACCATAATCACATCGACAAAATCAGGCGGAATGACACCGGTTTGTTCTTTATAGACGATGGAAAAACCATGCGAGAAGTAGAGCGCATCACCCTTCTTCAGGTGTGCTTTGACTTTCGGCCACAAGATCATCTGAGCCGCGTCGGAGACCAGATATTGAATGA
>CAZOPH010000256.1:0-2211 GCA_964581635.1 uncultured Smithella sp. | reverse complement strand
ACGCCTGCTTCTTCAAAAGTTTCCCGGATGGCGCAGATAAAAAAACTCTGCGCCATCTCCGGGGATAAACGATCATCCTGAAGCAACGCCTGCAGATTCAATTTATCTGGTGTTGCAATATGGCCATTTATCTGTGCGTCGGTGTCGGCGGTAGCTACCTGACCGCCTGGAAAAACATAAGCCTCCGCCATAAATGACGAATCGCGATGGCGGCGGGCTAAAAAAACTTCCCAAGAGTTTGCTTGATTGCTTCGGACTAAAATAACCGTTGCCGATTCTTTTGGCACGGCAGCTTGCGCAGATTCAGACACGATTTCTCCTTTAGTGCGCTTTCTATTTGGCAATCTGTCCGCCGTCAACAACCATGACATGGCCTGTCATGAAGCCCGATGCTGGTGAGGCGAGGAATACGGCCACGCCTTTCATGTCATCGATTTCACCGACACGGCGCAAAGGAATCTCATTAATGATCGCTTCGCGGACCGCTTTAAATTCCGGCTTGTCGATATAAGCCATCATATCCGTGTGGAAAAATCCCGGTGCGATAGCGTTGACGCGAATATGGTATGGCGCCAGTTTTACAGCCAGATTCATGGTCAGCAGATTAATGGCAGCTTTTGTAGAATTGTAGGGAAGGGCCGGATGGGCTTCTTCGAGTGATCCGCGGAACGCCATGACGGAAGAAATATTAATGATGTTGCCGCCGCCCTGCTCCTTCATGATGCGGGCGACTTTTTGCGTGAGCACCCAAACGCCGCGGACATTGACGTTGAAAAGCTGATCCCATTTTTCCAGCGGGAAATCCAGGGTGGGCGCTCCCCAAGTCGCTCCGGCGTTGTTCACTAAAATGTCGATGTGGCCGAATTTTGCCACCGCCTCCTTGAGCATGGCCTCCACGGTATCCTCCTTGGCCATATCGCAGGCGATCGCTGCGGTCTTAACTTTCTGATTAGCTTCCAGTTCCGCGGCCGTTGCTTCAAGATTTTTCAACTTCCGGGAGGTCAAAATAATATCGGCGCCTGCTTCGGCGAGACCCGTGGCAATGAACTTGCCGATTCCCCTGCCGCCGCCCGTTACCAGCGCAACCTTTCCTTTCAGTGAAAACATGTCTGTCAGTTTCATACATTCCTCCTTAAAAAATATTGTCGATCGGATATACTCCGGAGACGTTTTTGCGTGACGGCGAATACTATCATAATCAACAAATAGTCGTTACCAAAATATGTAAAAAATTGATCTTGATCAAGTGAATTGAGATAGACTTTGTAGATAAAGAATATTTATGTTATGGAGTTAGACATGACGGACGACCGTTTAAAAATTTTGACTTTTCAGCAAATGGAAGCGCTGATTTTTCTGGTTGAGGAGCGCAGTTTCAGCCGGGCGGCCAAGCGTATGCTTTTGACGCAGCCGGCTTTGACTAAGAATATCCGAAATTTGGAAGATTGCCTCGGCGTGAAAGTGGTCAACCGCAGCAGTGCTGGAGTCTCTCTGACGCCGGAAGGAAAAATCCTTTACAATGTTGCACAGCGGATGGTCAAACTGCGCAAGGAGGCAGGTGAAAAAATCCAAAAGTTGCATGAAAAGAAAGGCGGTGACATCTATATCGGTGCCAGTACTATTCCTGCTACTTATATTCTTCCGCACGCCCTGAGTGCTTTTAAAAAAAATCATTCCGATATCCGCATTTCCATTAAAACGGAAGACAGCGAAGAAGTTTTAAATATGGTGCTGGATAAAGAGGTGGAAATCGGCTGCATCGGGAAAGAGCCGCTCAACCGGAAACTGACGGCACAACCGATCTGGAATGACCGTCTGATTTTGGTTGTGCCGCGGCGTCACCATTGGATTAAAAAGGGATCCATCGATATCTCCGAACTGCTTTTGGAGCCTTTTGTCTTACGGGAAAAAGGATCGGCAACAAGGGATGTGTTTGAATCCTACTTGAAAAACAACACAGTGATCAGTTTGTCTCAGCTAAATGTCTGCGGAGAACTGGGCAGTTCCGAGGCTATCAAAGAGGCGGTGATTGCCGGTCTTGGCGTTTCGGTCATTTCCATTCACGCGGTCAGGCGGGAACTGGCGTCGCGACTCCTGTATGAAATTCCCATCAACGCCTGCAGGATAGAAAGAAAATTCTATTTGATTTATCTTAAATCCTTCGATGTTCGCCCGCATCATCAAACCTTTGTCAATTTTCTGAAAAAATAC
>CAZOPH010000255.1:0-2227 GCA_964581635.1 uncultured Smithella sp. | reverse complement strand
AAACAGGCAGGATATAGCCGGCGATTCCGATGGCGTTGAGCATCTCCGGATAGGCCTGACCCATCAGCTTGGAAACCGCAACGGCCGAACCTAGCGTACCGCAGGTGCCGGTGGGAAGAAATCCCGACAGTGTATGATAAGGATGCATGGCAGCTGCCGCCCGGTTGGCCACCTCGTAACCTGCCACCACCGCTTCGATCAGGCGAATGCCCGAAATCCCCAGGTTTTCGGCAACCGCAAGCGCCGCCGGGATCACAGACACTCCCGAATGATTGCCTCCAAAGCGCAGCCCGTCCTGCGCCTCGATGGCCTCAGCGGTCAGTCCGTTGATAAAAGCGGCATCCTGCAATCCGGTTTTGAAACCGCAGCCCAGCGCTGTCGCGGCTTCTGCCCCCCCGAGTGAACGAACGAAATCAATCACCGACCGCACTGTATCAAGCTCCAGCGACCCGTAAATATTGGCCACGTAGTCCAGGAGACAGAGCTTGGCCTTATGCGTCACTTCCAAGGGTAAGGCATTAAAAGAGAGTTCAGAGCAGAACCGGACAAGTTGCTGCGTATAATCCATAAAACATCTCCCTCTTTTAGACAGCCGTCATTCCGGCAGAAAATACATCACGCGCCGACCGACGCGGCTAAACGTATCCGCGCTTCTCATAGATCTGGATCATCCGGTGCGGATCAATAATTTCCCGTATCACTCGAATTTCCTCGGCACGCGGCGGCTCGGTTTCATGCACGTTATCGCTCACCTTGAGTTCCCAGGGGGTCATCTTTACCACTTCGTCCACCGACGTTCCGGGGTGAAAACTTTCGAGATAGGCCTCTTTGGTCGTCGGGTCGAACCGCAGGACGGCCTTGTTGGTGATGATCACCTGCGGGCCTGTGTCCCGCGGGAGGCCCCACCGTTCGCGAGCTCCCGGGCCGTCCAGATAGCCGGGCGTTGTGATGAAGTCCACTTTCTCGGCAAGACTGCGGGTATTATGGAGCGCAATAATGAGCACTCTTTTTGCGAGTGCTCCGATGGGATTCGCGCCGCCGGAGCCGGGGAGACGGCTTTGCGGTTTTGCATAATCGCCAATGGCCGTCGTGTTGATGTTTCCATACTTGTCGATCTGGCTTCCAGCCAGGAATCCCACATCCACCCATCCACCCTGCAGAAACATCCCCATCACATCCGTCAGCCCGCCGATCATCGCCGCGCCGGGGTTCAGGCAGGGATCACCCACGGAAAGCGCGGGCCGCGCGGGCTGCGCGTCAAACACGCCCGATTCCTGCATCAGTGCGGCGTTGGGCGCATGTGTATATCGGGCGATGTTCGCGGACATGGTGGGAAAGCCGGTGCCCACAACCACAAGGTCACCATCCCTGATTTCACGGGCGCCGCAGCAGGCCATTAATTCCGGTTTTATGTAATCGCTGGGGTGATCGCTCATACGTTGACCTCCTCTTCAGTAAGCGTATGATACGGGATAGCCATAGTCGAACTTGGCCTGAAGTCTTTTATATTGCGCGTATCCAAATTTCTGAATATAGTGATTGACGTAATCTGTCCGGTCTTTCACGCCGAAAACCCATTCGTCCAGAAACGCCTGAAATCCCTCGACCGTGTTGGACGCTTCCTTGTACAAATAGCCATAGGCCAGATCCATGTCATAAAATCCGGGCGTGTATCCGGGATGTGCGCCGAAGGGTTCCTCGTTGACAGCAACAACCTTAAAGGATGGGACAATGGTACGTGACGGGTCTTTGCCTATGGTTTCCCGACTGACGATCCGCTCGCAGCTCACGATCACCTTTTTTGCCGCATTGGCGCCCCACTTGCAGTCACCTCCGATGCCCCACATCTGGGCGTTGCCGTCCTCATCCGCCTGCTGCACATGGATGATCGCCACATCCGGCCGGAGCGCCGGGGCCAGCATCACCGGGGCACCGTCGAAGGGAGACTCGATCATCTTGCATTTGCCGTCGCCCATGAAAGATCTGACGTTCATCAGATCGGTCCCCACCATGTCCTTGACCGGCACGAAGGGCATGCCCAGCGCGCCCGCCATCAGCATGAGTGGAAGGGAAAGATTGGTGTATTCTTCCAATTCTATCTTGTGCGGAACCCCCTTCTCGATAGAGCGCCGGTAGCAGCGGGCAAGGCCGTAAACCCCGAGCGAGATAAACGTGGCGATGAACCGCTTCACGCAACCTGCGCCGATCAGCATATCAAAGTCATCGG
>CAZOPH010000254.1:0-2258 GCA_964581635.1 uncultured Smithella sp. | reverse complement strand
ATAAACGCGTTACGGTTCATGGTGTCGCTCTGGAGATTCAGGGCCGGGGAATTCTGATTACCGGGACCAGCGGAATCGGCAAGACAACCGCAGCGCTTCAAGTCATGTCCGAAGGTTATGTCTGGATTGCAGATGATCTGGTTGTGATTAAAAAAAATCAAAACGGTCAGCTTATGATTTACGGACACAGGAAGATTAAAAAATATTTTCATACCGGTGAGACAGGGATCATAGCGGTTGACCATGTCTTGAATGCGGCACAAATTAAAACCAGGACAGCACTCTCCGCAGTTATCGACGTGATTAGAACCGATGCGGATGATGTTTTCACTCAGTTCATTGAAAAAAATATTCTGGAAACAAGACTGCCGTGCCTGCGAATCGGGATTCCCCGTGCTGGATATTTTAACAAAAGTCTGTTAAAACGAGCCACACAAAAATTAAAAGAGGTCGGATAATTGAAAAGTATCCACGTTGTCATTATTACGGGATTGTCGGGTTCAGGCAAGAGCACCGCGCTTCGGGCCATGGAAGACATTAATTTCTTTTGTGTGGACAATCTTCCTGTCGTGTTGCTGCCGAAATTCCTTTCCATTACGCTCCAATCCTCGCCGGAAATTAAACGGGTGGCGATGGTCATGGATTTACGGGAAAGAAGATTTATCGAAAAATATCATCGCATTTTTGAACACTTAAAGGAAAAGGGATACAAAATTGAAATTCTGTTTCTGGAAGCCAGTGAAGATTCACTTTTACGTCGTTTTAGTGAAACAAGACGAAATCATCCACTGTCCGCCCAAGGTTCGATTAAGGATGGCATTAAACTGGAGATAGAGAAGTTGTCTCCTTTAAGACAAATGGCGGATAAAGTCATTGATACAACCGAGACCAATACGCATCAGCTCAAGGATATTGTGCAACGGCATTTTCTGCCGATTGCCGGACAGAAAAAAATGATTATTAACGTAACGTCCTTTGGTTACCGGTACGGGTTGCCCGCCGATGCGGACCTGGTGATCGATGTGCGATTCTTACCCAATCCCTTTTACGTTAAAGATTTAAAAGATTATAACGGTCATCACGGGGCCGTGATGGCGTATGTATTAAATAATGCAGAAAGCAAAGAATTTTTGAAGAAATCATTCAACATCATGAATTTCCTCATTCCTCTTTATGAAAAAGAGGGTAAGGCCCGTCTCAACATTGCTTTGGGATGCACCGGCGGCCATCATCGATCCGTCGTGATAGCCAACCAGTTCAGTTCGCATTTCCAGACGATGAAATATGTTGTTCACACATCTCACCGGGACATCAATAAAAGCTGAAAAATAGCTCGTAGCTCATGGCTTGTAGCTTGCCCCTGCAATGTGACTATGCTGCAAGCGATGAGCTTTTTCACATCGCCATCTTTTTCATCACATTGTCTTCAATCCAATGCGGATCCCACCATTCCTGGGGATTAACGAACTGTCCGCTGATCAGAATACTGAAATGCAAATGATCGCCGCCGGCAAGTCCGGTTAATCCGGAAATTCCGATTTTCTCCTCTTTTTTAACATTTTTACCAACGGTGGTTTCAATAGAAGAGAGATGTCCGTATAAGCTGAACAATCCCAGGCCGTGGTCAAGGATAACCGTGTTGCCGTAAATGCCCAGAGGAGCGGCAAAGACGACAATTCCGTTATTAGCTGCTTCAATAGGCGAGTGAGCGGTTGAAGCGAGATCCACGCCAAGGTGCACCGAGTTGCCGTAAGGTTTGCCACCCACCAGATAGGTACGCTGATCTCCAAACAGCGCCATGGGTGAGGCGTTGCGCATTCGTAAAAATGTTCCTTCCCAAAGTTTTTTATTGATGGATTTGCTGCAGACGTTTTGAATCGTCTTGGTGTTATCTTCACGCATCAGAGTGTTGATGTAGCCAAATACTTCAACGGGGGTTTTCCCCTGCAGCTCGGGAAGCATGGTTTGAAATTCAGGCATTTTCTGCTGGAGAAAGGCATCGCTCAGATTGAGTTTGTCGGCACGGAATTTCTTTACTTTAATATCGCAGGGCAAAGAAATTTTTGTCTCATTCCCGGCGTCGTCGCGGGCGAAAATAAAAATTTTTGTTTTTGTATTGGAGGCATCTATCGGAAGGGCAAAATATGTAACCGACGCAGGCCTGTTATTAATCAATATGGCGTGCCCCGGAGAAAATCGATCATCCACATAGACGCCGGTTGATACGTCTGGCTTGGATGTTGTGTAGGCTATGAATC
>CAZOPH010000253.1:0-2292 GCA_964581635.1 uncultured Smithella sp. | reverse complement strand
CCCTCGAAAACCGTTAGGATATAAAGGCTATTCCCCTTGACCCTGTAAACGATTCGATATTTTTTAAAAATCAGCTCTCGTATGTCAGGGTTGGAAATTTCCGGAACAGTTCTTCCTCTGAGAGGCTTATCTGACAAAGTTTCTGCATGTTCGATTATCTGATCAACAAATTTCCCGGCTCGCTCGGGACTGTCCTGCGATATAAAATCCTCCATTTCGAACAATCGCATCAGAGCTTCATTAGTCCACTTGATTCTCATCACATGCTTCTTCTGGCATTCAATGCGGCCTTAAGTTCTTTAGTGCTATGAACATTTCCATTTTCCGTATCCGATATTCCTCTGTTGACAGAATCAACGAAAGCTTTTTTATAAACCAGTTCATCGTAGTCGCTGGGAGCGAGGAGAACTCCAGCGGGTTTTCCATTCTGTGTTATAATTAACGGATGCCCGGCTTTTTGAATACTTTTGAACCATTTAGAGATGCCTGCTTTAAATTCCGCGATGGGAACAATATCATTTGAAATTGAAATGGTTTTCATATAGTGGCTCCTTATTCTGCTATATTGGACGGTCTAAATATAGACCAATATAATGGCTAAATCAAGTTTTTTCACATAACGAAAAATCGCCCGGAGCGTATCGATCAGCTGGATGTTCTTGTTCGCTTCAGCGATAAACATCTTTGCGATGTCCCACTTTTACCACCCAAATTGTAAGCTCATTATCTTGTATAGAGTAGATAATTCTGTATGTACCCTGGCGAATGCGATATTTTTCTTGGCCGGTAAGTTTCTCATGGCCTGGCGGCCTTGGATCTTTTGCAAGCGCCTCTATGCGAAGAAGGATTTTTTTAAGGTCCTTCTTGGGGATTGAACGTATGTCCTTTTCAACCGACTCTTTAAAGTAGATTTTATATTCGGCCATCTTTTTTCAGCCTCTTGATCATGGATTCATAGCTGATTAATGGCTCTTTTGCTCTTTCTTCAAAGGCTGCAATATCTTCAGCATCTTCCGCCAGGGCTTCCTTGATGGCATCATTGACAAGTTTTGATAATGACTGTGAAGTTTCAACTGCCTTAAGTCGAAGTGCTTTGTGCAATTCCGGGTCTAAATAGACCGTTGCGCGCATTGCTGCTGTTCCCATAAATTTCACCTCCTTTGTTGCTATATCACCATAACACCATAACGGCAAAACGGCAATATTTTATAGCCAACGAAAAGAATCAGCCGGGGTGGCCTAGTGGGTTGCGATTTTTTTGGTTTTTATTGCGAAATTATTCTTCACCAAGAGATTCAAGGTCTGCCAGATCTTTTTTCCGGCCAATAGCCCGTTTATTGGCTATGTATTGTTCTCTGCCCAGGAAGTAAACAGGAATATCTCCATATACCCCTTCCAGCTTCCCTTGATCAGCCTCCTGCCATGTAACACCAGTTATTGAAGTCATGATGTCAATGCGAACTGGGGGAACACCGAGCTGGACTACGGAATCAGGATTCTGAAAATCGTCAATTGTCAGGCTCAGCAAGCCAAAACCAAAATCAGACAAAGCAGATAAGATTCTCTGTGCGTTATCGAGCGAAGGTTTAACAAAAATATCAATATCGCCGGTAAAACGAGGCGCTCCATGGTATGCGAGAGCATAGGACCCGACAATCATGTATTCAACTTTATGCCCGTTGAATAACTCTAGCAACTCTTTGAAGTCTTTCTGTGCTTCCATAATATTGCTTTCTCAGATAATCGACGGTTGCAACGCGTTCTTCCGCAGGTCGGCTTAACCAGTACAAGAGATCGATCTTGGCAGATTGGAGATTATAAAGACTACTTCTGCGAACAACTTTTTTAATCATAATTGATAGTTATCATAAAATCATGCATATTTCTATAATCTTTCACCGAACGTAGAAATCAGCCGGAGCGTAGCGATCGGCTGTATGGCTTTCATTACCCATTAATTTTCTGGTTCATCAGGCAGCTGAGCGCCATGCCATACCGCCACGATCCATACATCGTTATCCTTAGCCTTATAGAAAAAACGATAGGGATTTACGATGACTTCACGAAAAGGAAGTTCCGGAAACTCTGGAAGCGGCCTTCCCGACGCAGGAAACTTCTTGAGTCGAGATAAGGATTTCTCTGCTTTTTGGCGAAAAGATTTTGCGGCAGAAGGCTTGTCTCTGTGGATATGCGCAATGGCTTCAAGAAATTGGCGGCGGCCTGTGGGCGTAAATAATATTCTCAAAGTTTTGCAGCCTCAAGATAAAGGTCGGCTTCTCTCAGCACATCGTC
>CAZOPH010000252.1:0-2299 GCA_964581635.1 uncultured Smithella sp. | reverse complement strand
ACAAAACTCCAAGATGAATTCGGAATCCCCAAATCAAGGGGCGGTGCGGTAATGCCCATTCTACCGCCGAAAACTTCCCAGCGGCCGATGATATGCATGATAGTAAGGCCGAAGCCCAGTGTGGCAATCGCCAGGTAGGGTCCTTCCAGCCGCAGCGCCGGAAGACCGATGATAAAACCCAGAAAAGCCGCGATCAGCGCGGCAATGATGATGGCGGGCAGGAAGGGAACATGAAGGTGCATCATAATCAGGGAAGTGCCGTAAGCGCCCACGGCGAAAAAACCGGCATGTCCCAGGGATATCTGGCCAGTGTAACCTACAAGAATATTAAGGCCGACCGCCAGAATGATGTTCACCAGAATAATATTCATCAGGTAAATATTGTAAGAGGGCAAATAAAAGGGAAGGGTAAAAAGAAAAAGCAGCAACACGATTGTCCAGACGAGAACTGTCCCGCTTTTGAAAAGCTCGATGTCCTCATAGTAATCGCGCTTCATGTCCATAGGATCACCACGCTACTACTGTCAGCCGAGAGTTAGCTACATCTGTTTCTACTTTTGTTTACAGGAACTGAGGCTTGACAATATAGAAGTACAGGGTGTGTGTCAAGAAATTTTGACCGCGGTAAATAAGATGCTATTGAAGCAACGTCTTAAATGAATAAAATATCAATAGAAATTATTCTAATATTTCTGCTTTTAGCAAATAAACCGCCGGCGGGTTATTTGTATTTTGGTTGTGCCCATACCACCGATGTTTCCACCTGGCGTTCGGGGAGGGTTCCAGTATTTTTTCAGTAAGCGATTGTTCTCATCGGTCGAAACAAGCCGGCAAATTATGTCAGCATGTTTCAGGCTTCACCGCCTGCACATAGCGCCACCCCATATAAATTGCCACCAGAACAAATATCCAGCGCAGAGGATTATCAGGGATGATTTGAGCGATATTGCCGCCGACAAACGTGCCCAGTAGAATGCCCGGCACCATTCCGTAAAGCAGATCGATCTCCACATTACCCAGCTTCCAATGCGTATAGGCGGCAACAAAGCCGGTGGGAATCATTACCAGCAGAGCGGTCCCCTGGGCGAGATGTTGCGTAAAGCCCGCCAGCAAAATCATGGCGGGTACCATGATTGTCCCGCCACCGACCCCCATGAAGCCGGAGAGAAAACCGGTGACGGCGCCCGTAACGATCAGCGCGACAATTGGTGTGTAACCCGGCAGGACGCCGAGCCTATCCGCCAGGAAAGGTTTGAGAAGCAAAAGAACGGAACAGAAAATCAGAAAAATGCCGAAAACTTTTTTCAGCTTCCATTCGGGAAGCCTGTCGGCCAATCGCGCACCGGTGGTGGCTGTCAGCACGGCCGGAACGGCCAGCGCGGCCGCGGCCACCCAGCCAACCTGGCCATGATAGCCATAGGTGATGGCGCCGCTGATGCCCGTAAAAATCAATACCGCCAGAGACGTGCCGTGTGCGCGACACTGATCGAGTTTGAGCAAACCCACCAACAGGGGAACCATGATTATTCCGCCGCCCAGACCGATCAATCCCCCGAGCATTCCCGCGGCAAGACCAATGGCAAAACTGATTAAATTATTTTTCATCCGAGACTATCCTAAATAGAGATGATCCCATAAAGGGTCTTGTAAAGGAACGGACGGTGGGTGCCAGAGGGACGATTGAAAGGTTTCTTTTACTTGCCATGCAGTCACTTCAAATAAAAAGAGATTATGTCCGGGAGAAGTTTTTTTTCTGCAGCATGGCAAAGCCATCTTTGCCGCAGGCCATCATCAGGGTTAAGGGCATGGCCTTGCGCGCCTGCCTCAGCATCTTTTTTGATAGATCGCGGATATCCCATTGGGCGTGCTGATCCGCCCGCAAACGGACTAAATGGTAAAGCTCACGGGCGTTCAATTTCATTAAAACTCTCTTCCGGTGCGCGTTGGTCAGCACATAGGCCGCAGCCTTGGGGTTCTTTTTTTTGATGAATTCGTAGATACGGTTAGTTTTTTTAATCATGGCCATAAATTCTTTTTGCCGGCCGATGGCCCGTATGGCCGGTGGTATGGTGACACCAAGGGACGGGTCGTAGTCCTGACTCACAATGGTGGCCATACGGTGACGCTTGAGCTGCGCAAAGCAGCTGGCACTCATGATCAGCTCGAACTGCATCTCCACATTTTCGAGTTCCCGCAGCACCGCGTCATAGGCCTGAATATTTTCAAAGACGGCCTTAAAAAGGGCCTTTGCATCGCGAAGACTCATGTGCCTAGCCTGATTGAAACAATAGTCGTAACT
>CAZOPH010000251.1:0-2325 GCA_964581635.1 uncultured Smithella sp. | reverse complement strand
TGAAATACGGACGGCATTTTCGTGCCGGAGACAAAGGTAAAATCATCGTCGGCAGAAACAAAGCCGACAATGAGGCATTGCGGCAACTTGCTATGGATGTTGACTTGGTCTGCAATATGATCGATTTCCCGGGACCATACGTGCTGGCCCCTTACGGCAGCGAATCGGCCATGACTGCGGCCGCCTCACTATGTGTTCGCTATTCCGACGCTCCGGCCGATACGGAAGCCAGTGTCGTCTGCCTGCATCAAAACAAATCCATCACCATCAAAGCCAAAGCGATCCCGAAAGAAGACTCCGAGCAGTGGATTATTTAAAATTTGTGCCGCCTCTGTGCTGAGGGCGCAAGAGATCATAAACTGTTTTGACCGGATTAAAAACCATCAGCGGAAGCGCAACAAAGACCGTGTTCCAATAGGCCATACCGCCATTCCAAAGCCCGGGCATTTCCTGGGCCTTGAGGTTACGCCCCCTTTCCGTCTTGGGGCTGATTAAATAAGCATCCTGATTTACATAATCGGCCAGGTCAAATTTTTCTCCAAGATAATTCTTCGTGCAACAAACCATATCAACCGGATTAAAATATGAAGCCCGCGACCAGATTTCCGCCTGTGAAGCACGGTTGTGATCCACATGGGCCGATTCCACAATCTGCAATGTTTGCGATTGATCTTTTTCCTGAACCCAGAAAGGACCGCCGCCCGGCTCGCCCTCATTGTGCACCATGCCGCAGACGCGCAAAGGACGGTTCAATAATTCAAATATCGTCTTCTTTTTCGCTGCAAGTGTCTTGCTGGAAAAGTTTTTTGGCATAGCCCTGTTGAGCTCCGACTGACAAAAAACACTCATGGCCTCAATCTCATGGGTATCGATCTGATCTTTTTCTAAATGACGCAACATTGTAAAGACAGACCGCCGCAGTTGCAGTGCTAAACCACCCAACATTTTTTTATAAGGCAATATTTTCTTCTGCAGAGCGTCAGGCGCGATATTATCAATATTTTTAACAAAGATGAGATCGGCATTGAGGGCTTGGAGGTTTTTAAGCAAAGCACCATGTCCACCGGGCCGAAATACCAAATGGCCGTCGTCATCCCGAAATGGAAGATTCTTTTCATCGGCAGCTATCATATTTGTTGCTTGCGACTGCTCGGATAAACCAATCTTAAATCGGACGTGACAACGCTTTTCATATCGGGGGATAATCTCCCTGAGTAAGGCCTTGACAGCTTTGGTATGCTCTGCTGAAAGAGTAAAGTGCAGGCGACAGATTCCTCTGTCGCTGGCATTAAAGCTTGCGGCTTCCACAAGATGTTCTTCCAACGCCGTCCTGACTTCACCGCTCCGATACGCATGAAAGGGAATAAGCGCCTTCGGCAGCCAACCGAATTGAAGGCCGGTTGAAAGAAGGATACGATCCAGCACAGCCTTGACATCCCTTTTCTTAAGCATCAAACGAACTGCATCGTCTTTTTCCAGCATTGGATAAAATGGCATTTTTCTTAAATCGGCAAAAAAAGATCGATCAAGGCCGGTATTGCCAAAGCTCCCTTGCTGAGCAGCGGCAAACCACGCGGCAAACATCCGGCTGGCCGCGCCGGATGCCGGCACAAATTTCAGTATGCTGTGTTTATCGGCTTCGGCGTCATACCGTTTAATGAGACGGTTACGCTCGACAGCTGAAAAAGATCGAATCCCGTCACCCGGAATACAGGGACGAAGAAGTTTCAGAAAAGTTGGCCCACGCCGATAGGTTTTTAATTGCTTATTCACATCAGCGAGCAGCAGACCCAGCGCTTTTATCTGCAAAATATCTTCATTGCTGAAAGAATATTTTTTTTTCAAATCTTCACCCTTCACCTCTTCGTCGTCGCGTTTCAAACGATGGATGGATGTTTTTTTCGCGGCAAACTATAGGAATTTCCTTGCAGAGTGTCGCGGTGCGGAAAAATCGCGGCAATTGAATTCTTTCGTGATGTGGCAATTAATAGAGACGGTTGTTCAGATTTCCGTTTATTTTAACTTTGTATCCTCTTGCCCGTTTTTCCCTGCCATCTGATCGCTATCCGGTTTGATGAAAAGATAGTAAAGCCGTCCTTCTCGGTAAGTTCCACCGGCAAGTTCACCGGCACGATCGCCCACGCCCATATAAACATCACAACGACCTGCGGCCCGGATAGCGCCGCCTGTATCCTGATCCAAAGCAAACCCCACTGGCGTATCCAGATCGACAGAGACAAAGGAAAACATCGCCCGGGGGTATATAGACTTATCCGTTGCAATCGTTCTAAATGGTGTCACCGGCTCATTGAGTGAACCTCTGGG
>CAZOPH010000250.1:0-2333 GCA_964581635.1 uncultured Smithella sp. | reverse complement strand
ATAATTTTAAAGCACACCCGCCGCAGGCCTAAACCGGTCACATACATGGCGATCAGGACAAAGACGATGAAAGCGACAATCAGTAAAATTATTTGCACATAGATAGGCATTTGCGTGAACTTTCCTTACTGTTTTTGCACCCTCGCGATTTCTTCCAGGATCAGTTCATATCCTTCGTCAAAGCTTAACTTCACTTAAGAGTCTCTAATCGGCATGAGAAAATCCATCAACCCGATTGCTTACCTGAAAGTTTTTCTATTCTTACACCAATCACCAGAACTTTGTCCAGCGCATCATCAGCATAGGCAAATGAATCCCGACCTGCGTATTTTTTCATCAGGATATTGAGCGCCTTCTTCTTCTCTTCGGCGCCTTCGATAAAATAAGCCTGACCGAAACCAATGACGCTTTTGTATGTCATACCCCACGAACAGGCTGTCTCCCCCATGACCAGATCGCCGGGAATATCCACTTCAAAGCAAACGGCGGCATTGTTCCGCAGGAAATCGATTTTTTTGCCGAATGGTGCACAATGGAAATAAAGATGGGAATTGCTCACCACAAAATTAACCGGAATAATATACGGACTGCCTTTCTCAGCCATAGCAATCCGACACACCAAAGCGGCCTGTAAAATGGCGTCAATTACTTTGGGATCTTTTATTTCTTTATTCGAACGACGCACCGTCTTTCCCTTTCCAACAATGGAAGAAAATCACCAGACCGAAGAACTCTTGCCATGTTTCATGGAGTTATGATAAAAAAGCATCACTTTTTCCTGATCGACTTTTTCGGAACTGCTTTCTGATTGTATTTTTATCTGAACAACGAAAAAAAGTCGATGACTTTATGGCGCGGATATGAGAGGAAAAAACATGGACAACAAAAAAAATCGGGCTATCGGCGTTTTCGATTCCGGCATCGGCGGGCTCACAGTCGTGCGCGCGCTTATGGAACGCCTACCTTTTGAAAATATCATCTATTTCGGCGACACGGCGCGCGTACCTTACGGCATCAAATCCGTGGAAACAATCAACCGCTACGCCCTGCAGATTACGGAATTTTTGTTGAAGAAGGATGTCAAACTTCTGATTGTCGCTTGCAATACAATGGCGGCGGTTGCCTATCAGGCCATCAGGGACCTCTCTCCCGTGCCGGTGCTGGAGGTCATTGAAGCCAGCGCGAAAATGGCTATTGCCGAAACGCGCAGCAAAACCATCGGTGTGATCGGCACACCCGCTACAATCAATTCGAACGCTTATGCCCGCGCCATTCACCTGCTGGATCGCGACGCCAAGGTTTTTTCACAGGCTTGTCCCTTGTTTGTGCCGCATGTTGAAGAAGGCTGGTTCGATCATCCAGCCACCAGGCTTGTCGCCGAGGAATACTTAAAACCGGTTATGGCCGAACACATCGATACACTGGTTCTGGGCTGCACGCATTATCCGCTGCTCAAACCGCTCTTTCAGGATATCGTCGGACCGCCGGTCCGGCTGATTGATTCGGCGGAAGCCATGGCGGAAATTGCCGGTGACCTGATTAACCGGAAAAAGCTGGGCAATGAAAGCCATCTGCCGCCGGATTACCTGTTTTGCGTTAGCGATGTCCCGTATCGCTTTCAGACCATTGGCGAACGATTTCTCGGACGGACGCTCCCACGTGTCGAAATGGTACGACTCTAAGAAAATGAGAAATGAGTGAAAAATGAAAATCCTTCTTGCCGGTTATAATGTTGATTACAATCTCCTTCGCGAACTGAAAGAACAAAGTGCTTTTGGGCAAGACATCACGCCGGAAACCATCTCCGCCGCCTACGCGCGGATCAGCCGCAGTCCCAAACCGGTTGATGTCCTCAGGCAGGACGCCCGCGCTGAAGTGGAAAAAGCCCGTAAATCCAACCGCAACATTGTTTTTGAAATGGGCCACAGCTCGGTGGCCGAGCATGCCGTCTTCAATATCGATATCATCGGCGTGTCGCGTCTGCTCGTGGAAGAAATTGAAAAGTTTCGTCTTTGTTCCTATACGGAAAAATCGCAACGCTATGTTCTGTTCGACAAGGACTTTGTTGTGCCCGAGGAAATTGAAGAGGTGGGTTTGACGGATTTGTTTGTCTCCACGATCGCCATGCAAAATGATTTTTATCATCAGCTCTATGAGCGGCTCCGACCTTATGTGTTTGAGCGGAACAAGGTGCTGGCCGAAAATCCCGCAAACCGTTCCATGCTGGAGGGCTGGGCCAAGGAAGATGCCCGATACGCTATTGCACTGGCCACCGAAACGCAACTGGGCATGACGATCAACGCCCGCAATTTGGAGCTGATGCTCCGGCGTCT
>CAZOPH010000249.1:0-2336 GCA_964581635.1 uncultured Smithella sp. | reverse complement strand
TCTTCTCCGGGGTGCGTACTTCCCGCAACAAAAAATTTTTCATGATCCTGAACTCTTAAACGGCCTGCAATTTCTTCATGGAGAGCGGGTGACGCCATCGCTGCCAGGGCGTCATACTTGGCATTGCCCAGAACCTTGATTTTTTCAGTAGCCATTCCAATGCCGGCAATTCTTGATGCGTCAATATCGGATATCATTCCGGCTTCTGCAACATTTTCAAGAATTCTTCGCCAGAAAAACCCTGTCGCCTGATATTTGCCGAAGGAACGGGGAGAAATCCTTCCGTTCACCATCAAAGATGAGATGCCGCGCCTGCTGCAGGCAGCCAGAAAATTCGGCCACAGCTCTGTTTCCACCAGGGCAAAGACATCCGGATGAACAAGATCCAGTGTTTTACGAACAACAAACGGAAAATCCAGCGGAAAATAGATAAAGGCATCCGCCTCCTTGACCAGTCTTTTGGCCATATCCTGACCGGTTTCCGTGGATGTTGAAAAAACAACCTGCACGTCCGGCCTTCTTTTTTTCATGGAAGCAACAATCGGGGCGGCGGCCGTCACTTCGCCTACGGAAACGGCGTGAATCCAGACCCGCCTGCCTTCCTTCAGCCCGGCCAGGATGGCCCCCTGCCTCCCCCCAAACCTCTGGATGAAGCTGTTGCGGTATTTGCCGGTAATCAGCATTTTCAAAGGGAAAAAGATAAGTCCGGGAACAGCGGCAATCAGCAAAAGAATATTGTATAAAAATCTCATGTGCGCATATTCAAATTTTTCTCAAGCCGTGTCAAGCAGAAAGGATAAGGAGGCTGGTAGGCTGTAGACTGTTAGACTTTTAGGCTGTTAGAATAATTTGTAAGGCGCTTTGCGCCCATCCCTTTTCACCTAATAGGCTAATAGCCTACAGCCTAATCGCCTAATTGCCTCTATCGGTTGACAGTTGCAGTGCTTTGGTATATTTACTTAATAATAGAGGAGAAAATTTCATGAAACTGATTGCCCCTTCGATCCTTTCCGCCAACGGAGCAAAACTGGGCGAAGAGATTGCCGCGGTAGAAAAAGCCGGTGCGGACTGGATTCATGTTGATGTCATGGACGGCCATTTCGTCCCGAATATTACCATGGGGCCGGCCATTATCAGCGCCCTGCGGAAATCCACCAGACTGCCTTTTGATGTGCACCTGATGATCAAAAATCCGGACATGTATGTAGAATCCTTTGCCGACGCGGGAGCAGATTTCATTACCGTCCACACGGAGGCGGCCAATCACCTCCATCGAACCGTGGAACTCATCAAAAAAACGGGGAGAAAGGCGGGTGTTTCTTTAAATCCGGCAACGCCGCTTTCGCAAATTGAAGAAATTCTTCCGGATATTGACCTTCTGTTGATCATGTCGGTCAATCCCGGATTCGGAGGACAAAAGTTCATCAAAAGTTCTCTGGATAAAATCAGGCGGGCAGGTTCGATGATGGCAAAGCTTCCTCAAAAGCCCCTGCTGGAAGTGGATGGCGGTGTCAACCTTACGAATATCGCCGCAATAGCAAAGGCCGGCGCGGATGTTCTTGTCGCGGGTGCAGCGGTATTCGGCACTGCCGACTACGCACAAACCATCACCGCCCTGAAGGCTGCGGCCAATGAAAGTTGATACTTTTTTCCTGTAAAAAAGACGGCGGCCCCCGTTTGAAAGATGGCCGCCGCACGATTCATTCAGCTTTCGTTATTTTTTGCTGTAGTCATAAACACCACGGCCGGATTTTCGCCCGAGGTTGCCGGCACGAACCAGTTTCCTCAAAAGAGGCGACGGCCGGTATTTATCCCCCAGTTCCCGGTGCATCCCTTCACAAATCCGAAGCTGCGTATCCAGACCAATCAGGTCACCCAGCGCAAGTGGCCCGATGGGATGATTGCAGCCAAGCTGCATCGCTTTGTCAATATCCTCTGCCGTGGCAAGGCCTTCATCCAGTACAAAGAAAGCCTCATTAATCATGGAGCATAAAATCCGGTTGACGACAAACGCCGGCGCTTCATTCACCATGACGACCTCTTTGCCGATTTTCTTTCCCCACGCCTTGGCGATCTCCACCGTTTCGTCTGATGTCTGCTGTCCGCGAATCACTTCCAGCAGGCGCATCACCGGAACGGGATTGAAAAAATGCGTACCGATAAAACGATCCGGCCGCTTGGTGATCGAGGCCATTTCCGTAATGCTCAAACCCGAGGTGTTGGTGAAAAACAGGCAATGCGAGGGAACGACTGCTTCGAGTTCCGCATAGACTTTCTTCTTCAAGTCCATCAGTTCGATGACAACCTCTACAACCACATCGGCGTCCGCGGCTGCT
>CAZOPH010000248.1:0-2338 GCA_964581635.1 uncultured Smithella sp. | reverse complement strand
TCGATCCTGAAAATGTCGGCATTATCACCGGCGACACCAAGGAAAATACCGAAGCACCGATCATTGTCGGCACGACGGAAATCCTGCGCAATCAACTCTATGACGCCATGCATCAGGGGATTGATCTGAATTGTGATCTGGTGATTCTGGACGAAGCGCATTTTCTGGGCGATGCCGACCGCGGCGTGGTCTGGGAAGAAATTATAATCTATCTGCCGGTGCGCGTTAATCTCCTTTTGCTTTCCGCCACCATCGGCAACGGTGATGAAATCGCTGCGTGGCTTGCCTCCATCCGCAAAAAACCCTGCGCCTTAATTCGAGAAGAAAAACGTCCCGTGCCCCTGTATCCGATGTTTCTGCATCCATCAGGCTGTCTGCATTCTTTTCTGGACGGGAAAAAAGCCGGGCCGGCTGTCTGCGAGTTTTTGAAAAAGGATACATTCCGGCACCGGGGAATCCACCGTCCGCCGGATTACGCGGGAATTATCAGAATTCTGGAGCGCTTCAACCTTTTGCCGGCCATTTTCTTTTTGAAATCGCGCGCGGAATGCGACACGGCGCTTTCCCGCCGGCATGGGCTTACACCCATGAAAGATAACGAAGCATTTACTGACGATTTATACGATCTGCTGGATCGTTTTCCCACACTTGGCAGCCACCGGCAGATCAAAGCGCTTCGGTCGGCGGGATTGGCCGCTCATCATGGGGGACAGCTGCCGGCCTGGAAACTGCTGGTTGAAGAAATGATGAATCGGGGACATCTGCGCGTGATCTTTGCCACCTCAACCATTGCTGCAGGCGTGAATTTCCCAGCCCGCACGATTGTGTTGTTTAATTCCGACCAGTTCAACGGCCATGATTTTGCGCCGCTCACCGCGACTGAATTTCGTCAGATGACGGGAAGGGCAGGCAGGCGTGGTCAGGACAACATTGGTTTTATGCTGGCGATTGCAGGCCGGTTTATGGATTTGGGGCATATCAGAAGGATGCTCTCCGCCGCGCCGGAAGATATTTTGAGCCAATTGAAAAATGACTTTGCGATGGTCTTAAATCTGCTGTTGTCTCAAACACCCGCCGATGTGAAAAATATATTTGAAAGATCGTTTGCGGCCTGGCAGCAAAACAGCGTCGAAGGGCAAACCTCTTCCGCCGCCGCCTTGCTGTGGAAAGATTTTTCCCTGCATCTGGAATTTTTACAACGCGAAGGATTCGTAGAAAAGTCAGGCAGACTGACTGAGAATGGCCGCTGGGCGTCACGCCTGAGGCTGGATCATCCACTCCTGGTTGCCGAGTGCCTGCGGAAAAACGCTTTTCCTGAGGACAATGAAAGACTCCTGGCGGCAGTGGTGGCGGTTTTTGCCTATGACCGTGACGATGAAATTCAACCGGCTCTCAAAGAACGGCCGCATAAGCTGACGGCCGCATTGCGCAAAATGCTTCTAGCCGTGAGGCCGCTTTCACGCCGTTTGGAAACAGCGGGTTTTGTCGGCGCGAAGCTTTATCCGTCGGTGGGCGTCGTGATGTATAACTGGGCACAGGGACGCAACTGGGATGATGTGATCAAGAGCACCGGCATCGCCGAAGGCGACATGGCTTCCCTGGTTTTGCGCACGGCGGATAATTTGCGTCAGATCGCGTCGCTCAAAGAATCGCATCCGGAAGTGGCAGCATGCGCATATCGGGCAAGGGAAGCGATCCTGCGGGAACCGGTTTTATTTTTGTAAGACTCAAGATCAAGGATAAAAGCACAAATGGGAAAATTTTCACTGATCACAGATTTTATTCCTTCCGGTGATCAACCGCAGGCTATTATTGAATTGTCGCAAGGCTTGCAAGAGGGCAAGGAACATCAAGTGCTTTTGGGCGTTACGGGCTCCGGTAAAACCTTCACGATTGCGAACGTCATTGAGCGTGCCGGCCGTTCGGCGCTGGTTATCGCCCATAATAAAACGCTGGCCGCGCAACTCTATGAAGAATTCAAAAGTCTCTTTCCCGATAACGCCGTGGAATACTTTGTCAGTTACTACGACTACTACCAGCCGGAAGCCTACCTGCCGTCGACGGACACCTATATTGAAAAAGATTCCGCGATCAACGAGGAAATCGACAAGCTGCGCCATGCGGCGACGCACGCGCTTTTAACGCGCCGCGACGTGATTATTGTGGCCAGCGTTTCCTGCATCTACGGTTTGGGTTCCCCCGAAGCGTATCTGGGCATGATCGTGCAACTGGAAGTGGGCGGCGAAATTCCGCGCGACGAGATATTGAAGCGTCTGATTGAAATCCAGTATGAACGAAACGATATTGATTTTCATCGCGGCACATTTCGTGTGCGCGG
>CAZOPH010000247.1:0-2348 GCA_964581635.1 uncultured Smithella sp. | reverse complement strand
ACCACAGTCCCCGCAAACACATTATGTACATCATGCAAGAAAGACCGAAAAGACAAACCACTTATGGGGATGTTGATCCTCTGGGACCTTAAAAAAGAAGCCGGCCGATATATTGGAGGAAAGATTTATGATGTTGAAGAGGGTTCTGAATACAAATGCTCCTTCACTCAGATTTCCCCGGACAAATTAAAAGTTACAGCTTGTTTAATGTTTCTTTGTGAAAGTCATTACTGGACAAGAGTAAAATAGCTCTAGGTTCAATGCAAAAGGCAATAACGAATTCTCGACGGGAAATTATTTGTGTCTTGTGGAAAGACATAAGCTGGCATTTACGATATTTTACTTTAAGAATCTATTTTCGATAAAATCGGCGATCACTTTTGGCTCATTGAGATCCAAACAAGGAATATTGATGTCCAGTTGCACGTCCGAGGCCACAGCCATGAGGTTATTTTCTTTGGCGTTAATCAATTCCCGTTTTAGTTCGGCCCGAAACACCTCTATTTTGGGATAGTCATTGACCTTGAAACCCTCGGTAAGAATGATATCTGCGTCGTGAATAAATTTCTCCCGAATCTCCTCAAATGAATAATCATGATCAACGTCCTGGATGAGCGCGAGCTGATGCGGTGACGAAACAACAGTGATATGCGCACCCGCTTTTTTATGGCGGTAGCTATCTTTGCCTTTATGGTCAATGTTAAAACCATGCTTGTTGTGCTTTATTGTTGCAACGCGCCACCCCCTGCCGACCAGATCGGCGATAAGTTTTTCCAAGAGTGTCGTTTTGCCCGTGTTGGATTTGCCTACAATGGATACGATAGGAATCATTATTTTTCTCTAAAATTTCCTTTATTTCTCGAATATATACCATAATATGGCTGTCATGCCAAATTTTAAACCGGCCATCCATGAAGATCGCTTGACATCCTTAAAAACTGTATGATATAGAACGAACGTTCTATTTCGGGAAAGTACTGGAAGCAACGTTTAAAAAATTTGACACTTCATGAAAAAAAGGCTAGGCTTTCAAAGTCTAACTATTTGATAATAAATAATTTATTTTATAGGAATGGGCGTGGAAGCAGCCGGGAAAAATCGAATTATCAAGATACTGGCAACAGGAGGGGGCGCGGGGTTGTCGCCTGTTGCGCCAGGAACAGCAGGCACGTTGGTCGGTGTTTTCATCTGCCTGCTTTGTTACCCCATGCCCTGGGCTATTCGTCTGCTTTTTGTGATTGTAGTATCCGTTTTCTCTATTTATGTGGCTGGACAATCGGAAATTCTTTACGGAAAAACAGATGATCAGCGAATTGTAATTGATGAAATCGCGGGTCTGCAGGTGACAATGTTACCGGTGGCGATAACCGGCCTGCATCTGTGTCTCGCGTTTGTTCTTTTTCGGATTTTTGATATTTGGAAACCTTTTCCATTGGATCATTTCCAGAAATTCCCCGGCGGCTGGGGCGTGGTGGCTGATGATCTCGGCGCTGGTGTTTATGCCGGATTAATTTTGTTTTTATTGACGATGGCTGGTGTTTTATGAAAATCGGTATTCTGACTATAGGCAACGAATTAATGAACGGGCGTACAGCCGATACGAATTCGTCGTTTATCGCGCGGGAAATCAATTTACAGGGCTGGCACGTCGAAATCATGATGTCCGTCGGCGATGATTTCGATAAGATCAAAACCCATCTGCATTACCTGCTGACCTTTACCGATGCGGTCATTTGTACCGGTGGTTTGGGGCCGACGGCCGACGACATTACAACGGCCGCAGTGGCCAAAGCTTTCGACCTTCCCCTGTACACGGACGAAAAGGTTCTGGCGTATCTCAAAGAGATATTCGTCCGCTTTAACCTGCGCTGGACGGAAAATAATGCCAAGCAGGCCCTTTTTCCACAGGGCGCAGAAGTGGTTCCCAATCCCGTCGGCACTGCTGCAGGATTTGTATTGCCGATTAAGGACAAGCTGGTTTTTGTCATTCCCGGCGTTCCGTCTGAAACAAACCGGATGCTGCCCGAAGGCGTTATTCCCATTCTGCGCCGATACTTCCCCCAGCTTGTCCAGCACACGTTCAAACAGACCATCAAAACATTCGGCCTTTCCGAAGCAGCGGTGGATGAAAGACTGGCAAAGGTAAATTTTGATGCTTTGGGAGTGAGCGTTGGGTTTTATCCTGTTTTCCCCGAAAATCATCTGGTGCTGATTGCACGTTCCGACTCTCAGGAACAAGCGCAAAAGAATCTGCAAAAGGCACTGGATGAAGTGACGGCGTGTTTGAAAGACTATATTTTTTCCTACGGCGAGCGGACACTGGAAGAAATAATCGCCGCAGCGTTAAT
>CAZOPH010000246.1:0-2382 GCA_964581635.1 uncultured Smithella sp. | reverse complement strand
TGCAGGACTCGCTTTTATCGCTGGCGGGTGTGACGATTGCGCGCGACTTTCAGCAGATGATGGAAGTGACCCGCGCGCTGGCTATGATCGGCCGGACACCTGCCCATTGCCGGACGGCCATTCTAACCTTCAGCGGCGGCGCGGGCATCTTATCCTGCGATCTGATCGAGCAGCAGGGACTGCGGGTTGCCGACCTTTCCGCATCCACCACAAAGGAACTGGCTTTAATATTTCCCGATTGGCTTCCCGCCTCAAATCCTGTGGATATGTTTCCCGCCTTTGCCGTCAAAGGCGCTGTTGCCGCTTACGACGGCGCTTTTAACGCCGTGGTCAAAGATCCTAAAGTGGACGTTCTCTTCCTGCACTTCTTTGTCGGCCTCTATCCTAATTATAACCGGTTGAAGCTCTTCAAGGAAGCGGCAGATCGGGAGGGGAAAGTTTTGATTCTATGGGTTATCGGCCGACGTGATGCACTTCGAACGTTTAAGAGGGAGGCACAGGAAAACGCCATACCGGTGCATGGGGAATTGTTTCGTGCGGTCGAATGCCTGGCTTACGCCTCGCGCTACACATTACGCAAAAAAAAGTCGCAACTGATCTTTACCAGGAAAGATAAACTGCTGCCGAAGGCCGCATCCATTCTTTCAGTCTGCCCCGAACGCATCTGGAATGAATTCGACAGCAAGCGGCTGCTCAAAACTTACAGCATACCGACCGTTGAAGAAAAAATTGTTGAATCGGTCTTTGCCGCGGCGACCGCCGCCCGCAAAATCCGCTTCCCCGTCGTCCTCAAGGGTCTTGTGCACGGGCAAGTCCACAAGACTGAGTCTGGGCTGGTTTGCCTAAACATCACGTCCGTCGCCAGTTTGAAAGCATCTTTTGCCGATTTGATGCGACGCATGAAAGGCAAGGGTCAAATTCTGCTCCAGCGACAAATGCCCATCGAATATGAATTGATTATCGGCATGGTGCGCGACGAACAATTCGGCCCCTGCGTGATGTTCGGTCTCGGCGGTATTTTTTCCGAATTGCAAAAAGATGTTGTTTTCGCGCCCGCGCCGCTTTCCAATTCAAACGCCAAAGAACTGATCCGGTGCATTTCCGGTAAAAAACTTCTACAGGGTTTCCGCGGCAGAAAACCACTGGACATGAAATTAATGGCCGAGGTCCTGGTCAACCTTGGCAATCTTGCAATCGCCTGTCTGGATATCGAGCAGATAGACATCAACCCTTTGGTGATCTATCAGGGAAAACCAGTTGCGGTGGACGCAACCGTAATAAAGAAAGCAGTTGGCTGAAGGTAATCCGTAATAGCCGAAAAAGAAAAAACCCGCGGAATGTTCATTCCAGCCGGGTTTCATTTTGACCAAACCGTTCAAAGTCTAATAGCCTAAACATGAGATTCAGTTTATTGACCACCAGGTAATTATGGGCCACGACATTGCTTTCTGAAATTATTATCAAGCCAAGCTAATATCATTTTCCCTTTGCATTGTTTCTGCTTACGACCCTCCGACCAATACAAGATGACACTTTAATTTTGAATCGGCATTCTGTATAGATGTTATTCATGAATGACATGATATACAGAGGGATATTAACAACCGATGGACGAACCCCCTTCCTTTTGGGGGATGATGGCACCCGATATCTGGAAGATGAAATTATTTGGAGCGGATACCTGTCTCATTGGAGCGGACGTAGGCTTTGTGCGCGAAGGCTCCCCCAAAAGGATTACGAAGCACGAAAACCTATTGTCATCCTGTGGCCGGACGTTTCTGCACCGGAAGAGCCCTTTGTTGATCTTTACTTCAACGAACGATTGGTAAAATATCCGGTGTCATTTCTGGGTAACCTGGCCGTCAACGTCAATGGCGAAATTTTCAATTTCTCGCATCTGATCAATGAAAATGAAGTAATGAAGCATGAAGAATACTTTTTCAGGCCGGCGCTGGGTGAATTTGCTCCCGACCCGGTTTCGGGGAGGGATAATATCGATAATCCCCAAAAGCCTTATTATGACAAGTTCGGACGGCTCTTCATGCGGACAATCCATGTTCTAAGGATTACCGGCCTGGACACCAGAGATCTTTCGCAGATCTTTCACAATGAGTTGGAAACCATAAGAAACTTTCCGTCCAATCCGAAAAAACCGGGGGAATATGCAGACTTTAATATATTTACACGAAGTTGTTCCACGATCATCCGAAACGGGTTCAGGAAAATGGGGTTTGCAAAAATCAGGGGTATTTTCCCGAGAGAGCTTTTTGTGAACAGCTCTTATTACTTTTTGAAGCAAACCGAGCAGTCGCTAATCAAAGCCTCATGTTGTACTTTTACTCAACTCAATGTTCCCGAGGCATCCCCCAGCGCCATGCCGCC
>CAZOPH010000245.1:0-2385 GCA_964581635.1 uncultured Smithella sp. | reverse complement strand
CTTCGCGATGTTTCCTTCCGCCGCGCCCCTCTGGAAATACGTGACGCCCAGGAAATGATGCGGGATATAAAGGGACACAAAATCCTGGATGCCGTCCGGGGCATGGAGGCAGCAGATGAAAAGCGTCTGGTTGATATGCTGATCAACGTCGGCCGCATCGGTTTGGATATTCCGGAAGTCTCAGAAATTGATCTCAATCCCGTTATTATTTCCGGATCAAAGCCCGTTGTGGTGGATGCACTGATGATACTCAAGAATCAAGGCTAAAGGCAAACGGTTTAAGGCAAATCAGCCGATCGCTGCGCTCCGGATGATTTTATGTGCAGATATCTATTTTGAGCTACATTCTTTCCAGGTGAATCCGTGGAATGCAAAAAAGAAAATAATCTAAAAAAATGCAACTGCTCTTACGAACCCTATGTTCGGAAGGGAATCTGCTGCGATTGCATCGCGTATCATTTGCCCAAAAGGCAGCTGCCGGGATGCTTTTTTCCGAAGGACGCGGAAAATACATATAACCGATCCTTTGAACATTTCGCCGATCTGGTTGCAACGCGGCGGCTGTAAGCAGTCAAAAGTGCCGAACCCGCAGCTTATTTCCACTTGCCTTGATCAGTTGATTAATTGACAAAAATCCATAATCATGCGCATAAGCAAATCCATTGAGTAGCAAAAACTTCATGGGAGGTTTTACGATTGTATGGAAAGCCTGAAGGATTTACAGTTGCAATACGAATCCCTCAAAGGGCTGGGTTTAAAATTGAATATCGAACGCGGACAACCCGGAGACGATAATTTCAATTTGTCGAATGCCCTGCTCAGCATCGTGACGGAAGAAGACATCATGACCAAAAGCGGCTTCGATATCCGTAATTACCCCGGCGGCGTTTTGGGTCTGCCAGAGGCGCGCGAATTGTTTTGCGGTATCTTAGGCGCAAAGCCGGAAGAAACATTGGTCGGTAATAATGCCAGCCTGCTCCTCCTCTCCAAAGTCCTGATGTGGGCAATGCTGCGAGGGCTTATTGGAAGCACCACTCCTTGGAGTAAAATCAATAAGCCCAAGATAATTGTTACCGTGCCGGGCTATGACCGTCATTTCCTGCTGCTTGCCGAACTGGGCTTTGAAATGATCCCCGTTAAAATGACGAAGGACGGACCCGATATGGCAGAGGTCGAGAAAGTTGCGGCGGCGGATACAGCCGTGAAGGGGATCCTTTTTGTCCCCACTTATTCCAATCCAACGGGTGATACGGTTTCCGACGAAACAGTCCTGCAATTGGCTAACATGAAAACGGCTGCGCCGGACTTTACTATTTTTGCCGACGATGCTTATGTCGTCCACCATCTGGTCGAAAATCCCAGAGTACCAAAAAATATTTTGCGCGCCTGTGAGGAAGCTGGAAACACCAACCGGGTGTATCTCTTCAGTTCAACCTCAAAAATAACCTTCTCCGGCGCTGGCCTGGGATTCATGGCAACCAGTACGGCGAATCTTGCGTATATTACAAAATTCTTCGGGACGATGTTTATCGGCCCTAATAAGGCGGAACAGTTACGTCATGTAAAGTTCTTAAATGCTTACCCGGGTGGAGTAAGCGGACTTATGAAAGAACACGCCAAACTCCTGAAACCTAAATTCGACATTGTCCAGAAGGTACTGTCGAAGCAACTTGGCGCTACGGGACTGGCAACCTGGAGCAAGCCGGATGGCGGTTATTTTGTAAGCCTGGATACGGCCAAACCCATCGCAAAACGTGTCGTGGCACTGGCTAAAGAAGCGGGCGTGGCCATCACGCCCGCCGGTGCGACATTTCCTTTCGGCAAGGACCCGCAGGATGCGAATATCCGGATTTCACCGACCAGGCCACCGGCGGTGGAACTGGAAAAAGCCATCGAAATGCTTGCCGTATGCATCAAACTCGCTTCAGCAGAATACGAAAAAAGTGCGAGATAATCACCCATTCGTTCAAACCACAAAAAACCCCCTCAGTCTGTTGGACCTGAGGGGGCTATCTTTACAGATCATGTGTTGTAGCGGCTATAACTTCTTCATTTTCTGCTTCGCTTCCTGATAGAGTCTCATGACACAGATGAAGATTGTCAGCATGAACAAGCCCAGCATAAAGTTCGGTGCAGTTCCCAGCATTTCATCCAGGAGGTGACCGATGTAGAGGAACAGGAAAGATGCAATCACCATCGCCATACCCCAGGCCGATAACATCAACACGCCGGTGAAGCCCTGATAATGTTTGTGGTTTATCTTTTGTGTTGCAATCATGATCCTATCCTCCTTTCTTAGTTTCTTCCTCTGGTCTTCTTTACAGCGGCCTATCAGGTTACAATGTTCTTGACTGCATCAATAACAGGGTTGGTAAACAGCGCCAT
>CAZOPH010000244.1:0-2386 GCA_964581635.1 uncultured Smithella sp. | reverse complement strand
GCCAGACTACGAATCTGGATGTCGGAGGTTCGAATCCTCCTGGGCGCGCCAAATATATCAAGGAGTTAGCCGAGAAGGTTAATTCCTTTTTTTATGCCTCTGAAATTTTCTTGACTTAATCTTCCTGTTTATTTATCTTGCATACTAAATGATTAAGTTGGTGTTTTCATGATTAGTTATCAAGATGTTATTCTATTTATACTTAGTAAAGCCAATCAGCGGGTTTATGCAACCTTCAAATCCAAATTACAATTTTATGGCATGACGCCTATGCAGGGTCTGGTTCTGCACGCCTTGTATGAGGAAGAAGGTCTTTCCGCCGGAGAACTCGGAAAGCGCCTGACTCTGGACAGTGCCACCTTATCCGGCGTTTTAGATCGAATGGCGGAAAGCGGCTGGATCACCAAGAACGCTGTCTCGGCTGACAGGCGTGTCCTGAATATCCAACTGACGGACAAGTCACAGAATTACCGTGATAAGTTTGTTAAAGAAACCGAAGAGTTGAACCAGGAAATTCTTTCCAGATACAGCATGGAGGAAAGACTGCTTTTGATGAGAATGCTGAAAGATTTGCGGAAATAAATCGTCCGTTTAATTTTTAGCATGCAAGATAAAATCGGCAGGCACGGAGGCCGGGATGTTCAACAAGACAAAGCAAACGAAAAGAATCAGAAAAACGGATTACCCGCCGACCGACTACGGAAGAATTTTTCATCCAAAGGCGATTGCTATCCTGGGCGTTTCCGCGGATGAAAATGGCGTCGGCTTCGGGACTGGTATGCTCCGAGCCATCAAGATGATGGGATATGAAGGGAAAATATACCCTGTTAACCCCAAGGGAGGGATGCTTTCCGGACTGGAAATCTACAGGAGGGTGGAGGATATTCCCGGCCCGGTTGATTTTGCCGTCATCGCGGTGAACGCGCGGTATGTACCGGAATCCCTGGAAGCGTGCCTGAAGATCGGCGTGGCCGGCGCGGAGATTCTCTCCTCCGGCTTCAGCGAGTTGGGTACTGAAGAGGGAAAAGAGTTGGAGCAGCGGATTCAGCACATCGCCGCCCAAGGCATTCGCGTGGTGGGCCCCAACTGCTTCGGCATCTACTGTCCGGCCAGCGGCCTCACGCTTTTGCCGGGACCGGATCTATCGCGTCAAACTGGGCCGGTGGCGTTTGTTGCGCAAAGCGGCGGCATGTCGATTGACTTCGCACATGCGGGAAAATGGCTGGGTGTCCGCTTCAGCAAAATGATCAGCTTCGGCAACGGCGCGGATTTACGCGAAGCGGAGCTGCTGCGTTATCTGTCTGATGATCCGGAAACCCGGGTTATTTCGATGTACATCGAAGGCATTAAAGACGGAGAGCGTTTTTTCTCCGAACTCAAGGCCGCCGCGTCCAAGAAACCGCTCATTGTTTACAAAGGCGGCCTTTCCGCAGCCGGCGCCAGAAGCGTGGCTAGCCACACCGCATCGATGGGCGGAAGCCGTGTCATCTGGCAGTCGATTTTAAGGCAGGCGGGGGCCGTTCAGGTGAACGATACGGAAGAGATGGCGCAGGCCAACCTGGCCTTCGCGATGCTGCCGCCGAAAGCCTTCCGGGGAATTTCCATCGTAGGGGGCGGAGGCGCGATCGGCGTGACCGCCTGCGACACGGCCGAAACCTACGGCATCGAAATCCCGGCTCTGCCGCCGGATCTCCAGGAACGCATCGGGAGTGTTTTGCCCAAGCCCGGCTCCAGTGCGATCAATCCCATTGACGTCGCCAATCCTTTCGTCGGACCGCAGGCACTGAAGGAAGTGCTTCTCGGCGCGGCCGGAGATGAACGGATCGAACTGCAGATTATCGTATCACTCCTGTTTCACTACAAGGGCCTTGCCCGCGCATTCGGCATACCCATTGCAGAAGTCACCCCCTACAAGGAACTGACCCAGTGCGTCCGCGACGTCGTCGACCAAACCGGCAAACCGGTGATTGCCGTACTGCCCAACATGACCAGAGGCATGGAAAGCATGGATATCACGGAGCTGATCGCCCTGACGCGACAGGAATACCTTTCGCACGGCATTCCGGTTTTCGACGAGTTGCACGACGCCATCCGGGCGATTGCCCATATCAACAACTATTACGGAGGAAGAAAACATGAAAAATGACAAAGCAATTAAAATTATCGGCAGCACCTTGAATAAAGGACGGCAAACGCTTTCAGAGTATGAGTCCAAGCAAGTCCTTGCCGCATACGGCATCCCGGTGACGAAGGAAATTCTAGTCAAAGATAAAGATCATCTGGAAAAAGGCATACAAAAAATCGGCTTCCCGCTGGTCATGAAAGGCTGCTCGGCGGATATCGCCCATAAGACGGAAAAAGGATTGATCCATGTGGACATCCGCTC
>CAZOPH010000243.1:0-2389 GCA_964581635.1 uncultured Smithella sp. | reverse complement strand
AGGAATGACGGATGGCATCTCGACCAAAATGTCCCAGATCGGCATAGAGAGCTTCGCAACCCGTAATACAGAGAACAACGGATCCGAGAACAATAATGCCGTGAGTTCCGTTGTTCACAAAAAATTCCAGGGCATAGACTGGATTAATGGAACGCAGAACCATCGGTTGATGAAAGATCTGAATGATGCCGAACACGCCAATCGACACAAACCAGAGCCCCATAATTGGACCGAATAATTTCCCAATTTGAGTCGTGCCTCTATGCTGCAATGAAAAAAGCAAAACAATTATAACGCATGTCAAAGGCAACACAAAAGGCGCCGCAGCCTTGGTGGCGACTTCCAGCCCTTCAATTGCAGAAAGAACGGATATGGCAGGCGTGATGACTCCGTCGCCATAAAGAAGCCCGGCGCCGAGAATGCCGGCAAATATGAGGGTTGCCTTGAGAGTGGCAGAGACATTTTTGTCTGCAGCGGTCAGAAGACCGAGAAGGGCAAAGATGCCGCCTTCACCGCGATTGTCGGCTCGAAGGATGAAAGTGACATACTTGATACTGACGACAATGATCATTGACCAGAAGATAAGAGATAAAACACCCAAGACATTTGTCATACTGGGGTTAATAGCATGCGTCCCATGGAAGCATGCCTTGATGGCGTAAAGGGGGCTTGTTCCTATATCGCCAAAGACAACACCAATCGATCCGACGGCAAGCAAAATGATTTTTTTATTGAGCCACTCGCGGGGGGATTTTCCTTTGGATTCAACAACATCGTTATTCTCATCACTTGATGATGACATAAAAAAACCTCCGAAGATTGTCTAGGGGAGAATAATCATCCCGGACTATTCCGGTCGGTTCTCCTCATCGACGCCTACGAAGTTAGCTGAAGGGCTCGGGTCGAAGAGGTTACCCTACGCCGTAGCGATGCGCCCCAAAATATTGGTTCCTCCGCTCCTGAAAATCAGGATTAGGCATATGTTGTTCGATAGCTAAATCATCTTTTAAGGTTTGTCAATCAACTTATGACGAGTATTTTCAGAGGTATTTCCTGAGTTTTAATCAATGGATATGTTCATGTATTCAAAAGATTTTGGAGAAAACACGTTAGAGGGGAGGCGGAAACTGGCAACATGCTTGATCAATCCGCTTCATGCTGTAAGCCACTTGGGTTAAATTTATAAGTGGATGGTGAAAATCACGGACGACAAGAAAGGATAGGCATTACGTCATTTGCAACTCTAAAATTCTAAATATCTAATGATTCAATACAAAAATGATCGAATTAGGGCTGAAGTCCAGCATAGATTTGTGTCGGGCACATTACTTGCTGTATGTCGCCGCAAAAAGGAATTCATATTTAAAAAATAAATGCTCTACCAACAACTTCAAATTATAAAGGACTCTGACATGGCCAAGATTGATACTCTTTTCCAGATGATGAAAGAAAAGGGGGGGTCAGACCTCCACCTCTCCCCCGGAAATCCACCACTGTTGCGCCAAGCCGGGGACCTGAAGCCGATGACACCCGAGAAAATCTCCCACGAGCAATGCAAGGGGCTGACTTATGAGATCATGACAGAGACCCAGAGAAAGATCTTCGAGGAAACCCTCGATATTGACTTCGCATATGAAGTGATGGAGTTGAAATCCCGCTTTCGTGCCAACATCTTCAATGGGCGCCACGGTGTTAGCGCCGTTTTTCGGTTGATCCCGGCCCAGATTCTAACCGCCGAACAGCTGGGGCTACCGGAGACAGTGCTGAAGTTTACCCAATACCGTCGGGGTCTAGTGCTCGTAACCGGACCGACAGGAAGCGGTAAGTCAACTACCCTGGCGGCCATGATCGATCATATCAATAAGACCCGCCACGAACACATCCTGACTGTCGAGGATCCGGTGGAGTTTGTCCATGAGAGCCAGAAAAGTCTTGTCAGCCAGCGGGAAGTGGGCCGCCATACCCGCTCTTTCGCGGCGGCACTTAGGGCGGCTTTAAGGGAAGACCCGGACATCATCCTGGTAGGTGAAATGCGTGACTTGGAGACCATCGAATTGGCCATCACAGCTGCAGAAACTGGGCATCTCGTGTTCGGCACCCTGCACACCAACAGTGCCCCCAAGACCGTCGACCGGATCATCAACGTCTTTCCCACCAACCAGCAGGAGCAGATCCGCGCTATGCTGGGAGGATCTCTCAAGGGGGTAATCGCCCAACAGTTGCTGAAGACGGTAGATGGAAAACGGTGCGCCGCCCTGGAAATCCTCACCGTCAACTCGGCTGTGGCCAACCTGATCCGGGAAGGAAAAACATTCCAGATTCCCTCCGTCATCCAAACTGGCAAAGGGGATGGGATGCAGACGATGGATCAGTCTTTACAGGAACTGGT
>CAZOPH010000242.1:0-2424 GCA_964581635.1 uncultured Smithella sp. | reverse complement strand
GCTTTGTATAAATCGCTTGTTGTTCTTGCGTCGATAAGTTTCTTACGGAAGTTGTGCGTTTTTAACATTTTGGAAATCTTAGCCAGGACCTTTAAATGCTGCCCCGTCGAATTTTCCGGAGCCAACAGCAGAAAAAAAAGATGCACCGGTTTCCCGTCAATCGCATCAAAGGCAATTCCCTTCTTGCTGCGTCCAAAGGCGACAACCAGCTTTTGAAGGTCCGAAACCTTGCCGTGAGGAATGGCAAAGCCGTCCCCAATGCCTGTTGACCCCAGTTTTTCTCTTTGCCGCAACACATCGAGTGCTTTGGTTCTATCTATCTTCAGGCCGCCCTGGATCAGAATATTAATCAGTTCCGCCAACACATCTATTTTAGTGCTGGACGAGAGATTTTCATTCAGAAATTCGATTTTAAACATTTGATCCAGTCGCATAAGTGACACCTGATCTTGAAATCTGAAACGCCGTCTTTTAACGCACACACCATCATCCTGCGGGAAACAGGCCTATAATGGGATTTGTCCGAGATAAAGTTACTCCCCGGGTTAGCTGTTCGTTTCGATATGAGCAAAGTTACCGTCATCCAGACGATAAACCAAGCTGACATTTTCCGAAGCGGTGTCGCGATAGATCAGGAAACGGGCTTTATTGCCTTCCATCTCCAGAACCGCTTCCTCCAACGACATGGGTTTTAAGACGACCTTGCGGGTTTCCACCACTTTTGCCGCCGCATAATCGTCCTCTTCCAGCTCTTCCGCCGCCTTCCTGGCCGCATGCCGGATACTTCTGGCCTTGTGCTCTCGAATTTTCTCTTTTTGCTTTTTGAGTTGTTTTTCAATTTTGTCAATGCAACTGTCCACAGCCAGATGCATGTCCTTGTCTTCTTCTTTGGCGTTCACGTTCCAGCCATTGGCGCTTAAATTTATTTCAACAACATTACGAAATTTTTCCGTGGAAAGGATGATATGGGCTTCGGCGGGCGCATCGAAATATTTTTTCAGTTTCTCGATTCTTTCCTGCACATACGTTTTTTGCCAGTTTTCACCTTCACTGTTTCTGAAAGTTACTGAAATGTTCATTCTTTTTCCTCCCTGATTGAATTAGGCAGCCCAATGTCCCGAAGGACACCCCCGCTACCGGTGACAAGGGTCAGTCCTATAATGACGACTAAACCAGAAGTCAACCGGAATTTTATTTCTTTACTTATGCCATTGCCATTTTAAAGCCTTGGCTTTAAAAATATTTTTTCCGCTTGGAAGATGGCAATATCCCAATCATATCACGATACTTGGCAACCGTTCGCCTGGCGATATCGATACCCTTGGCTTTGAGCAAATCAACGATTTCGCAATCGCTGTAAGGTTTTTTGGGATCTTCTTTACCGACCAGATGCTTGATCTCCTCTTTAACGCTTTTCGAAGCAATATTTTCACCCGAAGTTCTTTGAATGGAACTACCGAAAAAATATTTCATTTCAAATATACCGCGGTGAGAATGCATATATTTATTTGTTACAACACGGCTGATGGTTGATTCATGCATTTCCACGTCATCAGAGATATTTCTCAAAACCAGCGGCTTCAAATGATCTATGCCGTAATCAAAGAAATCCCTCTGATGCTTGACGATGCTTTCAGCGACTTTATAGATTGTTTTCTGCCGCTGCTGAATGCTTTTAATCAGCCAGGTGGCCGACTGCACCTTGTCGCGGATGTATTTTTTGCCGTTTTCTTCTTCCACATGATCCCGGCCACCGACTCCGGCCATAATCTCACGATAGAAATTGCTGATCCGCAGGCGCGGCAAACCGTCATCGTTAAGAATAATTTTATAGTCATCTCCCGATTTCACGACATAAACATCGGGAATGATCGATTGAACTTTCTCTTCCGAATACATCGCCCCCGGTCTGGGATCCATTTTACTGATTAACAGAACGGCGATTTCCACTTCCCGAAGCGGAACCTTTAATTTTCGGGCAATATGAACATAATTTTTCAGTTCCAAATCTTTCAAGTGATCCCGGATAATGGTTCCCAGAAGACGATTTTCTTTCGATAACATTCGGGCCTGAATGAGCAGGCATTCCTGGAGATTGCGGGCGGCCACGCCGGGCGGATCAAATTCCTGAACCTTTTTCAAAACATTTTCCACCATGTCTTCGCTGACATGTTCCAACTCGGCAATCTCTGTTATCGTGGCGCACAGGTAACCATTGGGATCAAGGTTGCCGACGATTTGAGAACCGACACGCACCTCCTCTTCCGTAAAAGGCGACAGTTTCATCTGCCACATCAGGTGCTCGACAAGCGACGGACTTTCCGTCAAAACATTATCCAGGGTCGGAGCATCACCATCAGCCCTGTCATAAGAAACGCCGACCGGTCCATAATCTTCCAGATAATTATTCCAGTCAAACTCTTC
>CAZOPH010000241.1:0-2466 GCA_964581635.1 uncultured Smithella sp. | reverse complement strand
GACCCCGGCTGATGACCGGGCCAAGAAAGTTCGTCTGGGGGAAAAAGCAGGCTGCCACACATAAAACAATATAGAAAAACAAAAAGGCGACGGCCAACAGAGGATGGATAAAAAAAGCCGCGAAGGCGGTAATCAGCAAAATGATGCCCAAGATATGGGCAGGACTCCAATGGATTTTTTTACTTTTCAACGAAAAACACCTTTAAAAAGCATCAAATTTTCGATTCAAACTGGGTCGATTTCACAGAATAACGAGGCGGCAAGAAGGAGGTTCCACAGGCGTATTGTTTCAATACGTCGAGGAAACCGACGACGCTGCCAACAAAGTTAGCCGAAGAAAGCGGCCCGGTATTAAGAGATTAGATACTCCCACAGTGGTCCTGTATGCCCCCGGTCATAGAGTCTGGGTAATATCCGGGTTGCCTTGCTTTCCGCCGCGCCAACCAGCCAGTTTAGCCGGCCGTCGGCATGCGCTTCGACTCTTTTCAGAATTTCGATATCGGAGATAAAAGGCGACCGGTAGAAAACCGGCTCCAGAAGATTCTGGGATGCGCTGATCTGGCCTTCACTCAGAGCGGTATCATACAGAGCCGTATGTGGATAGATGCGGATACCGCAAAAAAAGAAAAAAACCGCCTTCTCCAGTTGATCGACGCCCTTCAATGTCTCTTGCAAAGTATCCGGGGTTTCACCGGGGGCACCCAGCATAAAATAATGGGCGATATACAAGCCGGCATCCAAAGCTTTTTGATGAGCCTGGAAAACATCGGCAGTGACAAACGGTTTTTGCAGGTTATGAAGTATGGTGTCACACAGAGACTCCGTGCCAAATTCCACATGGGTCAGGCCGGCCCCGGCGAGCTTTTGATAATAATCATCCGGAGGAACGGTGGGAGCAAAAAAACCTCCCCAGGGTATGGAAATTCCTGCTTCCGTAAAAGCCCGGGCCACTTGCAGGCTATGCTCATAACTGGCGTTGAAAGCGGAATCAGCAATGAAAATATATTTGGCGCCGGCTTCCTGCAGCTCGCGAGCTTGCCTCGCAATTTCTTCCGGTTCGAAAAACCTCATCCTGCCGCCTTCAATCAGGGGATAGGTGCAATAGCTGCACCGAAACGGGCAGCCTCTTTTGGTCTGTAAATTGAGCATACCACCATAGGACAGGTAATATTGCATATGCGCGGCATCCGGATCAAACGTCCGCTGCATCCCACCATCCCAGGCCTGATAAGTAACCACTGAGGAAAGTCTTGTGATAATACCCGGAATAGCTATAACATCGGTTTTATGCTCCAGCGCCTCAAGCAGAGCAGGAAATCTTTCCCCTTCACCGGCGATGCCGTAATCCGCATCCAGCGCACGGATAAACTCTTCAGGGAAAATGGTGTAGCCGCTCCCACCCAGAATGATAGTCGCCTTCGAATTCTGCCGAAGCATGCCAACCAGTTCCTGATAGTCGGATAAAAACCCCCGGCTGTTGATCGTGTCCGTATTGTCAATATTGCGAATCGAAAGGCCGATATAGTCCGGCTCGTATTTCCGGACTTGCTCCCCCAGGGATTCAAGGCATGGAAAATCATTCATATCGAGAATTTGAGTTTCGTATCGGGAATTCAAAGCGCCCGCCACATAATCAAGTCCCAGCGGATAGACCGGATAGGGCTTTTTCATCCTATTGGCGGAAATCAACAGTACTTTCTTCATGAAGACATCGTGCTCTTGTTGATCAAGAAATAATGCTGGTATCAGGCTCTAGTAAAGATTAGGCTGCTTTAGGCTTCTTTGCTTGCTGTATGTAAGTCGCCAGAGCGCGAACCGAGGCGAACACTTTGATGCCCAGCTCCTTGCTCTCAATTTTGACGCCATAATCCTTTTCAATCATCATAACCAGTTCCAGCACATCGATGGAATCAATGCCCATATCACCGCCGACAAGCGGAGCATCATCTTTTATGTCATCCGGGGTTACATCCAGCAATCCCAGCGTCGCTATGATTTTAACTTTAAGCTCACCGATTATTTCTTCTACTGTACTCATGGGCCACCTCAATATATTTAATTCAGTATTTAAAACACTTCAACCATACTAAGCTTTATGATCCGGACCGGATTCGGAAAGCGCCCGGACATCGTTGCCGAGAATTTTTTCCAACACAACCCGCACCACCCACCGGGAAAACACCTGGAAATACTTTTTCCCCGCCATTTTGATGCCGATAATGAATAGGATGGTGGATATCGCGTAAATCAAAGGTCCGCCGATTAAAACAATCCTTTTATCCTTCATCCAGACCGCGAGGACACCCAATGCAATGACAGCCGGCAAACCGATCACATAGCTGAACGCGATCAGGATGAGGCCGACAATCATGGATGGCGTCGGTTTTTCCCGAATGGCCGTCAGATCGGCACGATCCTCAATCGCTGTTTTGCAATATTTCTTACGGGCAAGATAAAGAGCCGTTT
>CAZOPH010000240.1:0-2472 GCA_964581635.1 uncultured Smithella sp. | reverse complement strand
TTCTCAATCATCTTCAATCATGGCTTTTCTAATGATTAGGAAATTCAGGGGACATAATACTTAATTCAGTCTTTTTCTCTTTTTCTGGGCCCAGGTTTTTCCCACTGCAACAAATGCTCTGTCCGTTTTTCAATCTTTTTACAAAATCGTGATCGCCTGCCGGTTGTCCGGTTTTTGTGGACCTTGCCACGTTATGGACGTCTTCCGTTCCTTATAAATTTCTGTTGTCAACAAGAAGACCTTATTCGATAGCGCCAACATGATATGCCGCACTTGACCATTTATACGGCCATGCATGCTTTGTCATTAATGCGGCAACCGGATAAAGCATTTCATTACATTGGTCAAGACAATTAAGAGTTATGTCCCTAGAATTCCTTAGATTAATGTTTCAGAAAGTGGACTATCATTCTAAGGTCGCCCTTATTTCCCTTCTAAAGGACCGCCTAAGATTTCCACTTGGATCTTTCTACCAACTTGATCCAGGGCGGCTTGTAAATATCTTTCAAATCCCCATTCATTTCCGTAATATGCCCTGGTAGGAATCACTGCGATTTTCGTATTTGTTTTTCGATCAATAAACTGCATCGAAAGATATAAGTAGTAATTCTTATAATCAATTCTGACATCGGAGAATTTTATATACAGGTCGCTATTTGCGATATTCTTATCACCTTTCTCATTGGCTCCCATGACTGTTCGGCCCGGAAGGAATTGGGTTTGGCACATACGCTGTAAAGCGTTATTAAGCCGGTTGATCGTTGCGGTCCACTCTGCTTTGTCGTTATAGCCATGGATTGACCAGTCATCAGGCACCATATCTACCCATCCAAGAAACACTCTATTCATTGCTGTCATGTCAACTGCAGATTCTTTTGTCATGTTGACGTCACGAGCTTGCAGGAAATTCTGTGATACGAGACAAAGCAATAACGCAATCAGCAAAATCACAACATTTCGCTTCATAAAACAACCTCCATTCTATTAGATTAGAATTCAAGAAACGTTACACTTAATTCAGTTTTATCTTTAATCGTTTAACCCTGTCGGTTGAACTTAATACATTTCAGAGCAATCAACATGATTTTTCCAAAATTTCTTTTGCCGCCTGAAGGATGCCCTGTTCATCAAGGCAGTAGGAAGAGCGCAATTCTGCCTGTGTCGCGTGTTCGACAAATTCATCCCGGATACCCAACCTTCTGACCGTTACACCTGTCATGCCGTTTTGGGCGAGCAATTCCAGCAGAGCGCTGCCAAATCCACCGTCCAGAACATTTTCTTCAATGGTCAAAATCTTTTTGATAGATGATGCCGTGTTTAAGATGAGGTCCGCATCGAGTGGTTTGATAAACCGGGCGTTGATAACTTTAACCTGGAATCCTTCCGCCCGAAGTTTTTGGGCTGCCTGAAGGGCCGGATGAACGGTACAGCCTACGGCGATCATGGCCAGATCGGAACCCTCGCACAGCACCTCGCCACGGCCGATGGGTAAAATTGAAAGCCCGTGATCGAGAGGGACGCCTATGCCCTTGCCACGCGGGTAACGAATGGACACGGGCGAGCCGCATCCAATAGCTGTTTTGAGCATGTGACGTAATTCATTTTCATCCTTCGGGGCCATCATGACCATATGGGGAAGATTGCGCAGAAAGGAAAGATCAAAAAGTCCCTGATGGGTCGCCCCATCTTCTCCGACGATACCGGCACGGTCGATGGCAAAGATCACCGGCAGCTGTTGCAGACAGACATCGTGTAAAATTTGATCGTAAGCACGCTGCAGAAAGGTGGAATAAATCGCTACAACAGGCCGCAGACCCTCAATAGCCAGCCCGGCGGCAAAAGTAACTGCTAACTGTTCGGCAATACCGACATCATATAAACGCTTGGGAAATTCCCGTCGAAATTTTTCCAGGCCAGTACCCTCGCACATGGCTGCAGCTACGGCAACAATCCGGGAATCGGAGGAGGCTAGATCGATGAGTGTCTTGCCGAAAACCTCCGTGTAGGAGGGTGCCGTGTTTGCCGAGGGAATCGTTCGTCCGGTTTCCACATCAAAGGGCGCAACGCCGTGATACGTCGGTGAATTTTCTTCTGCGAATTTGTAACCCCGGCCTTTTTGAGTAATGACATGAACCAGCACGGGGCCTTTTAATTTTTTAACGTTTTCAAAATTCTTGATGAGATAGTCCAGACGATGGCCTTCCAGGGGTCCAATATACGTGAAGCCGAGTTCCTCGAAAAGAGCTCCGGGTACAACAAACGTTTTCAGTGATTCCTCGATTTGTTTTGAAAATTTGAAGATCTGTTCGCCGATACCGGGAATGCTTCTAAGAAAATTTTTCAATTCGCCTTTCCATTTTGTCACCCTGTCGCCGGTCATCATTCTATTTAAATAAGAAGAGAGAGCGCCGACATTCGGAGAAATGGACATCTCATTGTCATTTAAAACGATGATCAAATCTTTGTCGCGGT
>CAZOPH010000239.1:0-2478 GCA_964581635.1 uncultured Smithella sp. | reverse complement strand
TATTTTCACTGACGTTTTGTTCCGTCATGATAACCTCCTGTTGTTGTCGAGAAACCCATCAGCTACTTCGTCGAGATGACAGACACGCGATGCGCTTTATGGGCCGGCAGCTTGTTCATCCTGATCATCAAAATACCGTCGGCATAGGATGCCACTGCGGATTGTTCATCCACCTGCGCGGGCAGGGCAATGTTTCTTTCGAAATACCCGTGCGGTATTTCCGCCTGGCAGTAGCGCGCGTTGTGCAAAAGCTGAATCGCCTTGCGAATGCCGGCGATTTTGATCTTTTTTCGGTCCACCTCGATATGCAGCTCTTCCTTATTGAGGCCCGCCATGTCCGCTAGCACAATGACCTCCTCGACCGATTCGTACACATCCATATTGGGCCGCCAGATGCATTCGTAATTTTTGAAGGCTGGACGCACCAGATGAAAGACCTCATCCACCGCTTTCTGAAACTCATCTTCAAAATTGCTGCCGAAATTAATTTTTATGTAAGTCATTTCCGCCGCCTCTTAGATCGGTTTTTTGATTACTGGAAAAATTATAGTGATTCGATGACGATTTGTAAAGGCTGCCTTTCAACATCCGGACATCATGAAGAAATCGTCTTATTGAGAAAAAGAAAGCAATAGGGGGTAATTATCCAAAAAATATAACTGGTTCAATGAATCATATTTTGATATGGGAGAGGCACTTTGTTAAATAAATTAACCTAATGGACATCCCCTCAGTAAAGAATAGTTTTATCCTATCCGATACTACTTCGCTTCGATGACCCATAAGAAAGAGAAAAATGAAGAAAGATCATTTAAGAAACATTGCCATTATTGCTCACGTTGACCACGGTAAAACCACTCTTCTCAACGCTATGCTCAAACAGACCGGCGTCTTCCGCGCTAATCAGGCGGTGGAAGATCGCGTCATGGATTCGATGGCGCTGGAAAAGGAACGCGGCATCACGATTGCCGCCAAGAATACCGCTGTGGACTATCATGGCGTAAAGATCAATATTGTCGATACACCCGGCCATGCCGATTTTGGCGGCGAGGTCGAACGCAGCCTGAACATGGTGGATGGCGCAATGTTGCTGGTCGATGCCAGCGAAGGTCCGTTGCCGCAAACCCGCTTTGTGTTAAAAAAAGCACTTGCTCTGCATCTGCCGATCATTCTGGTCATCAATAAAATTGACCGCCCCGACGCTCGCATTGAGGAGGTTATTGATGAAACATACGATCTCTTTATTGATCTGGGTGCCGAGGAACATCAAATCGAATTCCCGATTTTATACACAAATTCCAAGGTCGGCATCAGCCACAAGAAGCTGGGTGACGACAGCACCGATTTACAGCCGCTTCTGCAAGCCATTATTGATTCCATCCCAGCGCCTGTGGGCGATGATGACGCTAATACGCAATTCTTGGTCACTAACCTGGATTATGATGCTTATGTTGGCCAGATTGCCGTCGGTCGCCTGCAGAGCGGAAGGCTGGAGATGAACAAACTATACAGCCTCTGCGCGAAAGATAAAATCGTGAGCGGCGTGAAGCTGTCCGCTCTTTATGCGTTTTACGGCCTGGCTAAAAAACCGGTTACGGTCGCGGAGTCGGGCGATATTATCTCGCTGGCCGGTGTGGAAAATGTCACCATCGGAGATACGATTTCATCCTTTGAAGATCCACAGCCTCTGCCACGCTTGATCGTGGACGAACCGACCGTGTCGATGATGTTTTATGTCAATGATAGTCCCTTTGCCGGGACGGAAGGAAAATATCTAACATCGCGCCATTTGCTGGAGCGGCTGGAAAAAGAGTCGCTGCGCAATGTGGCTATCAAAATCAAAAAGCTGGATCGAACCGACGTGTTTGAAGTGTGCGGGCGCGGCGAATTACAGATGGCGGTGCTCATTGAAACCATGCGCCGTGAAGGCTACGAATTGATGGTGTCGAAACCCCAGGTTATCACCAAAAAGAAGGACGGTAAAACCTTCGAACCGGTCGAAAGATTGTTTTTAGACATTCCCGAAGAATTTGTTGGGAAAATTACTGAAAAGCTGTCCATTCGCAAAGGGCGGTTGGAAAGCCTGGTGAATAAAGGCAGTGGCCGGGTCAGCATGGAGTTTTTAATCCCTTCTCGCGGCCTGATTGGCTTCCGCAGCCAGTTTTTAACCGATACCAAAGGCGGCGGCGTGATGAATTCACTTCTGGAAGATTACGCGCCTTGGTTTGGTTCAATTCCACAACGCAGTACGGGCGTGCTGGTGGCAGACCGTGGCGGACGCGTGACCTCTTACGCCAGCTTCGCCATGGATGATCGGGGAGAAATGATGGTGGAGGTCGGCACAAATGTTTACGGGGGGATGATTGTGGGCGAACGCAACCGCACGCAGGATATTAATGTCAACATCGTTAAGGAAAAGAAGCTGACAAATATGCGGGCGTCAACGTCCGACGCTACGATTATTTTACGGCCACCGCG
>CAZOPH010000238.1:0-2499 GCA_964581635.1 uncultured Smithella sp. | reverse complement strand
GAGGTTACTCTTATGACAAATTCAGCGACATCGAAACCATATTTTCATCTTTGGTATCGAGGTTGAAAGCGCAGCGCCTGAAAATCCGGATCATGGCGTAATTTTGCTGAATCGTTTCCGCCCGGATGGTCTTGAATCCTTCCTTTTTGGCCAACTCGATGCACTGTTCGGACAGGGTAATGCCTAAAGATTTATTCTGCCAGGGGTCTGAAATGATAATGGCGTATTCTGCTTCGCCCTCACATCTTTTATTTTTGATCAGACGCGCGATGCCCAGGAACTTATACTGATCGCCGACTTTCATCTCCGCGACCACGGCGACTTCTTCTTCCGGGTTGAGGTTGCAGAAGCGCTGCGCCCGCTCCGGCGTTGCGCTAAAAGGTGATAAAAACCGAAGCCACAGTGATTTTTCGGAACAGCTGTTGACAAAATCCGTCCAGAGGCCGATGTCCTTCGGGTTGATTAGTCTAAGGCGCACGGGATTATTGTCCACGGAGAACGCATCCTTGGTTAAATGACGAGCGATGGAATCCGTGAGGGCGCTTTGCCGTCTCACACCATAGTGATACATCTGCCCCAAAACTTCCGCCGCCATTTCCGCCGTCGAGTAAACTGGAAATCCGGCCTGCTCCATTTTCATAACGTCGTTGATCATGAATTCCTTGCAGGCTACCACGCACATCACCGGCTTTTCCTTATAGTCGATGGTTTTCATGACGTCGACGAAAGAACCCAGGATTTCACCCTGGATCACCACGATAAAACTCGACACATCACCCGATTCTACACCGATTTCGATCAGATTTTTGACCTGCTCGGGCGTCATGGAAAAAGAGCAGTCGATGGGATTGCCGATACTGGCGTAATCGGGCAGGGCGCTTTTCAGACGCTGCTTAAAATACGGTTCTAATGTGGCCAGACGCATATCGGAGAGATACAGCATGTCGGTGGCCGCAACGCCCAGCGACCCGGTATAGGTAATGACGAGGACGCCGTTCCCCTTCGGGACGGGCTGCTTGGAAAAAGCGCGCGTCAGCGCGAAAAGGTGCTCGTTGTCCCGGGCCCGGATGACGCCGCTCTGTTTGAAGGCTGCGTTGTTGACTTCGTCATTGCCGGCGAGCGACGCAGTGTGCGATGAAACGGCTTTTTTGCCGGCCTCTGTCCGTCCCGATTTCAGAACAATCACGGGTTTGCGGACTGCCGCCCGCGAAGCGACATCGACAAACCTCTTGCCGCTGCGGACGTCTTCCATATACATAACGATCACGGAAATATGATTATCGTCGCTGAGGTATTCCAGAATATCCGTTTCATTGATGTCCATCTTGTTGCCGATGGTGGCCACAATTCCGAAATCAAGAACATTGCTTAATCCCGTAAGGATTCCCGCGGCATAAACACCGGCCTGAGCCACCATTCCGACGTTGCCCTTTTTCAGATCATCCAGCAGTCCGATGGACTGTACCATGTTGTGATGGGTATTGATGACGCCGGAACAATTGGGACCCAGAACGCGGCAACCGTGTTTACGGATAGTTTTCAGAATCCTTTCTTGAGCTTTCTTGCCTTCTTCACCAGTCTCGGCGAATCCGGCGGCCTCTACAACAATAAACCGGACGTCCTTCGCACAGCAATCGGCAATAGCGCTCTCAACCGCCTTCGCCGGCACAATGACGATAGCCAGGTCCACGGGTTGGGGCACGTCTAGTATGGATTTATAAGTACGAACACCCATCAGGGATTCTTTACCCGGATTGATCGGGTAAAGTTTTCCGGGATAATGGTGGCTGGTCAGATTTTTAAAAACATTATAACCCAGTTTGCCTTCAACATCGGAGGCGCCGATCACCGCGATACTTTGCGGATAAAAGAAATCGTGCAGGCTCTCTGCGCCGGTTGCCGTTGTATGTTCGTGATGCGCTGGTTCGCTGACAAACATCCGGGCATCGACGGTGATATAACCGTCCGGATACAGAAACAGCGGATTGAGATCCAGTTCGCTGATTTCAGGATTTTCCACGACCAGCCGTGATATTTTCAAGAGCAACTGCTGAAGCGAGCCGAGATCGACGGCCTGTCCACGATACCCTTTGAGAATACCCGAGCCGCGAATGTCTTCAATCATTTGCGCGGCGTCCTTTTCAGTGATCGGCAGGATGCGGAAAGATACGTCGCGCAGGACTTCGACAAACACACCGCCCAGGCCGAACATGATAAGCGGGCCGAAGCTGGGATCGCGCGTAACGCCGATAATCGCCTCAATGCCCGCTTGGGCCATGCGCTGCACCGCGACGCCTTCGATATGCTGGTATTTGAATGTTTCCAGAATATCACGGTAAGCTTTGTGCACGTCACCGGCATTCATCAAGTTGAGCTTGACACCGCCTGCATCCGTTTTATGAACGACGTCCGGAGAAACAATTTTCATCACCACGGGGAATCCAATTTTATCACAGATAGCCAGCGCTTCATCTTCGGACCGCGCGACGAGGTAACCGG
>CAZOPH010000237.1:0-2513 GCA_964581635.1 uncultured Smithella sp. | reverse complement strand
CTGCGGGCCAATGGTATTTCCGCAACGATTCTGGACAACGATTCGGACCAGGTCGATGTTTTGAGGAAGATGGGGTTTAATGTTTTTTATGGAGACGCCACCCGATTGGATATCCTCAAATCCGCCGGCGCTGACGAAGCAAAGGTGCTAATTGCAGCGATCGATTCGCCAGAAATCAATCTGGAGTTGATCGATCGGGTGCGCAAGGAATTCCCGAAATTAGAAGTGATGGTGCGCGCGAAAAGCCGTCTGGATGCTTACGATTTGTTGGATGCAGGTGTGGAAAATATTTATCGCGAATCATTGGATACCTCCATCCGTCTGGGTGTCGACGTACTTGTTAAGCTAGGTTTCCGCCGATACAGTGCAACGCGCGCCGGCCAGAACTTTATCAAGTATGACGAAGCAGCGCTGCGCAAATTGGCCGCGCATCGTCATGATCGGGAAGCGTATCTCTTCAATACACGCGAACAGATCGCGCTTCAGGAACAGCTTCTGGCCAACGACCGCGAGGTTTCCCCTAATGTGCATGACGATGCGTGGGACGGGGAAAGGCGTGAATCGTGAAGAGTCAACAATACACTATGCTACGCCACTAATTTCTCGCCAATTTTTATCAACTGCAGAGTTTCAGACCTGGTCATTTGACCGTCATTTGCCGAGCTTGACCACCCTATCTTTCGGTGATAATGAGACAACAACTTTCTTGCGAGGATCATTTTGAAAAAAAGCAAACAGGATTCTTTCTGGGGCGGGGTTGTTCGCTCAATGGGGATTGTGTTCGGCGACATCGGCACGAGCCCTATTTATACCTTAACTGTTGTATTTGCAATGACTCCGAGAACGCAGGATAGCGTCCTGGGAATTCTCTCCCTCGTTGTCTGGACATTGCTGATCCTCGTTACGGCCGAATACGCCTGGTTGGCCATGAGCCTTTCCTATAAAGGACAAGGTGGCGAAATCATGCTGCGGGAAATTTTGCGCAAGGCGCTCAAACCCGGCCGCAAGCTGGCCTTCGCAGGATTTCTGGCCTTTGTCGGTGTCTCCCTTTTATTAGGCGACGGGGTCATCACGCCCGCAATTACTCTTCTATCTGCCGTGGAAGGAATACTGCTTGTACCCGGCCTGGAACATGTTCGTCTGGAAATTCTGATCCTGATCGCGGTAACAATTGCCGTTGTACTTTTTGCCGTTCAATCCCGAGGCGTGGATAAAGTTGCCGGTGTCTTCGGACCGGTTATGGCCGTCTGGTTTATTTGTCTGGCGGTAACGGGGCTGGTCTCTGTTGTCACTATGCCGGGGATCCTGAAGGCTGTCAATCCTTACTATGCCCTCAAATTTCTTTCGGAAAATGGGCTGGCGGGTTTCTTCGTCCTTTCCGAGGTCATTTTGTGCGCCACGGGCGGTGAAGCCCTGTATGCCGATATGGGTCACCTGGGCAAGAAACCAATTCTGCATGCCTGGTATTTCGTATTTGCCGCCGTTCTTCTCAATTACATGGGGCAGGGTGTCTTTGCCATGGCCCATCCGGAAGTCAAGTACCTGCTCTTCGGCATGGTCCAGCATCAGGCGTCCTATTTTTATATTCCGTTTCTCCTGCTCACTGTTTTGGCAACGATTATCGCATCGCAGGCGATCATCAGCGGAACTTTTTCAGTTGTGTACCAGGGAATTACGACAAGGATCATGCCGCTGATGAAGGTTGCTTATACTTCCAGCCAGATGAAATCCCAGATCCATATTCCCGTCGTGAACTGGACCGTAATGTGTGCGGTCATTTTCATGATTCTGATATTCCAAAAATCGGAAAACCTGGCTGCAGCGTACGGCATGGCGGTGACTGGATCGATGACGATTACCGGTTTGATGATGATTCTGGTATTTTCACAAATCAAAAAGATGAAATGGAAGCTGCCCATCGCCATCATCGTTACCGGCATCGCCTTCATGTATTTTGTGGCCACCCTAAGCAAGCTGCCCCACGGCGCCTATTGGTCGCTGATCCTGGCTGCCATCCCCTTAACTCTGATTCTCGTCTGGACCAAAGGCCAGAAGCGCCTGTATAAATCGCTTCGGCCGCTGGATTGGGAAACCTTTCTCATCAGCTATGAACAGATCTACGCCAAGGGGAGAAATATCGTAGGCACAGCTCTATATTTCTGCAGGGGATATCAGATGATCTCACCCTACATTGTCCACAGCATTTTTCGCAGCAACATTATCTATGAAAGGAATATCCTGATTTCCATTAACCGGACCGATGAACCATACGGCGTTAAGCTTCACATTAAACCGGACCTGGCATCGGGTCTCGAAGCTCTCGAAATAGAAGCCGGTTACAGGGAGATCCTCGATATCGAGGGGCTGATTAAAGAACAGGGCATTCAGGAAAAGGTTATTTTTTACGGTGTGGAGGACATTGTCACGCGAAATCCCATCTGGCGCATTTTCAGCTTGATCAAACGGATTACGCCTAATTTTGTTCAGTTCAGCAAGCTGCCACCCAGCCGCCT
>CAZOPH010000236.1:0-2518 GCA_964581635.1 uncultured Smithella sp. | reverse complement strand
TCAGGTTTTCCAGAAAATGAAAGATTTCATCAGAGGCAATGGTCTCCAGGTCTTTTTGCGCGTAAATCGCCTCAAATCTTTCCAGCAGGAGACGATAACTCTCAATGGTTCTTCGTTTATGGTTGGATTGAAGATAGTATTTGAACAACGTTATTGCTTCTTTTGTAATCATACTGCACCTCCCGTTCTTTGTTCGGTGAGGTCTTTGGGAGGAGAGAATTATATTAGGTTAACCAACAGAAAGAAACTTTTTTTAATGATTGAAAAAATATATCGTTGCCTCAGGAATAGTCGGTTATCTGTTTTAGAAGCACGAAAATCATTCACTAAATCGTTTGCCTTTTTACTTTGTGGATGGCTACAGCTAAACTGCTGGAAAATATGCCTTGAATATCAATCTGTATTGACTAAAAAAATATTTTTGCCTTGGATTGTTTCTATACATTGAGGATGCCCCCCTTTAAGTCTTTGCTTTTAACATAGCTCAATATTTCATGCGTAAACAAAACGAAACCTTTTTCTCTAACTTATTAAGATAAAGCGTAAAAAATAACTATTTAAAGATAATCCTTGTTATTTATGAATAATATCTGTACAAGCTGTGCCAGTGATCGCGATAGTTATTTACCTCCCATCCTTTCTAATTCAGAAATTTCGGCAGGAAAATCCGGCTAATCGTAACCGAATCCAACTTTAGCGCCATGTTTGCGGCTTGTTTTAAGGCTCCCAATCACGGTACAGAGCGGTGTGTTCTCAACAACCGTAACAAATAGAGCCGGGTTCAAATGTCACAAATACTGAAAAAAGAAGGAAAAAGAAAAAATGAGTTTTGAGAAGTTTGAGTTAAACGCGAAAATATTTGCTGGCGTGCAAGCGTGCGGTTATAGAGTACCGACACCAATCCAAGTACAATCCATCCCGCCGATTATGGAAGGTCGCGATGTTATGGGACTTGCCCAGACCGGAACGGGAAAAACAGCAGCGTTTGTGCTGCCCATATTGCAGCGGCTGATGCATGGTTCGCGCGGTCATGTCCGCGCGCTGGTTATCGCGCCGACACGCGAATTAAGCGAGCAGACTCATAGCACCATTGGGCAACTGGGGCGTAAGACAGGTCTTAAAAGCGCATCCATTTATGGTGGCGTGAATATCAATGGTCAGATTAACAAGCTGCAGAATAAGGTTGAAATCATCTCCGCCTGCCCTGGCCGTCTGCTGGATCACATCAACCGAGGCACAGTGGATTTATCCCAGATAGAGGTGCTAGTCCTAGATGAGGCCGACCATATGTTTGATATGGGCTTTCTACCGGACGTAAGAAAAATCGTAAAACATCTTCCCGCAAAGCGCCAAACATTGCTCTTTTCCGCGACGATGCCGGAAGATATTCGCTCACTGGCCAATGATCTGCTGGTTAATCCGGTGAACATTAACATCGGCCACACGGCACCGGTCGAAACCGTAACCCATCGTTTTTATCCGGTGCAAATGGACGCCAAAACAGCGCTGCTGAAAGATATTCTTAATAAAACTGAAATGGAATCCGTTCTGGTTTTTACGCGGACAAAATCGCGCGCCAAGAGCGTGGCCCTGCAACTGGATAGATCGGGATATAAAGTTACATCGCTGCACGGCAATCTGACGCAGCAGAAACGACAGCACGCTCTCAATGGTTTTCGTGAAGGTCGTTACGAAATAATGGTTGCAACCGATATAGCCGCCCGTGGCATTGATGTGACAAAAATCTCCCATGTTATTAATTATGATATGCCCTCGACCACTGATGCCTACACTCATCGCATCGGCCGAACGGGACGCGCCTCCAAAACAGGCGATGCCTTTACTTTTGTAACCGGCGAGGATATGGGAATTGCTCATTCCCTGAAAAAAGTGTTGGGGGGGAAGCTCGAATACCAAAGCGTCAACGGATTAACCATGAATATGCCCGTTGATGATATGATTTCCGCGCGTCGGAACGGCAAAGGAAAGGGAACGAAACCCAACATTGGCCGAAAGAAATTTTCTTCCAAAGCGCAAGCCAACAGCAGACTCCAAAGACGTTCTTTTGATTCTTCTTATCGTAGTCAGTGGGCGAACTAAGCAATAAGTCTATTGTGAGGACAGACAGATTGAGCTCATTAAATATCAATTCAATCTGTTTGTTTAACTTTTCCTATGCTTGATTTGATTTACCACTAGGTGTGCGCCTGGCTTCCTACCAACCACATGGGGATCGCAATGAATAATGGGATATCGCCGCACCCTTAGATTTATTTCGCCATCTTATTACCTGGAACTCATCAACAAGTTTAATTAGAACCAAGCCTATTTGTTTCTTTAACGATTGAAAGATTCAATAGATTTTGCGATTGAAACACACTCACTTTCAGGAAGGCATCGTTAAGCGCTGAAGTCACCTACAATTCTTCAATGCTGGAAAGTTGTTAGGATCGAGGATTACTAATGGAAAGAGAGAGCCGAGTAAATCGGCGGGAGATGCTAAACGTTTTTTAAATGA
>CAZOPH010000235.1:0-2572 GCA_964581635.1 uncultured Smithella sp. | reverse complement strand
TTTTTACTCCATAAAAATTTTACCGGGATGCTCGCTTGTCACATCGCCGACGATGGTGGCGTTCGTTATTCCCGCAGCGTGCATCGTTTCCACAAGCGACTGTGCTTTTGCCGCAGGCAGACTGAAAAACAATCCGCCGGCGGTTTGCGGGTCAAAACAGACGTCAAAAATCCAGTCCGGACATGACGGCGCTTTTTCAACCTGAGCGATGCGGAAATCCCGGTTCCGGTAAAGCCCGCCGGGAAGATAGCCCGTTTTCGACAAATCCCGGACACCTTCCAGAATCGGGATCGCCGATGAAAAAATCCGCAGGCCGACATCGCTGTCTTCTATGGTTTCACAGGCATGTCCCAAAAAGCCGAATCCGGTGATGTCCGTGCAGGAGTGAATGTTTCCCTCGGCAAGCATCAATTCGGAGGCTTTTTTGTTGAGCTCCGTCATGCAGGCGATGGATTTTTGCAAAAGCGCATCATGGACTGCATCGGCCTTAAGGGCCGTACTGACAATGCCTGTCCCCAGCGGTTTGGTCAGAATCAATTGGTCGCCGGGTCTGGCGCCACGATTGTACAGGACTTTATCCGGATGAATGGTTCCGGTTACGGACAAGCCGTATTTAATTTCGTTATCTTCTACGCTGTGTCCGCCCATCAGCAATACACCCGCTTCGTGTATTTTGTTTAAGCCCCCGCGCAGCACTTCCCTAAGCACGGATTTATCCATCGTCTTGATTGGAAAGCAAACAATGTTCATGGCCGTCAGAGGTTTTGCGCCCATCGCGTAAATATCGTTGAGCGCGTTGGTTGCCGCGATTTGGCCAAAGGTATAGGGATCGTCCACCGTCGGCGTGAAAAAATCCAGGGTCTGCACGAGCGCTAAATCGTCCGAGATTTTATACACGCCCGCGTCTTCCGCATGTTCATATCCGGTCAGCAAACGGGGATCGGAGATGAGCGGCAAATCGTGCAGAATGTCGGACAGGTCACCCGGACCGATCTTACAGGCTCAACCCGCGCTCTGAACTGTTTCCGTCAAACGGATAGGCTTTTTTTCTTCCATCTTTTCAACCTGAAAAATAAATTGTGTCGCTTCTCTTGAAGCGCTTCTGATTTTTAGCATAGAAGCCGGCTTTTTCCAACAGGTATTCGGCAACCAGTACGACCACCCTTGTGGGTGGCAAGACCTTGCCCGGCCTTTCGGTCATCGTTTTTTGTTGATTTATTCGTGTCAATCAGTTTATAGAATAACACCTCAAAAAAGGACGCGTAGAATGTCGATCAGATATTACAGTACCAATCGTCATGTGAATACTATCGCGGGAATTACACCCTTTACCGGATACGTGTCCTTTAAGGAAGCTCTACTCACCGGTCAGGCGCCGGATGAGGGGTTATTTGTTCCCGACTCTATTCCACGGCTTTCCATGGATGATATTATTGCGCTGAGGGATAAACCTTACTGGCAGGCTGCGCTTCTCGTTTCCCAGGCCTTTCTGTCCGATGAATTTCCGCAGGATGTGCTCGAAAGAATCGTGAAGGACGCTTATACGTATCCCGTGCCGCTGGAAGCCGTCTATCCGCGGGCGTTTGTTCTGCGCTTGGATCAGGGTCCCACGGCATCCTTTAAGGATTTTGCCGCCAGGATGATGGCCAGGCTGATGAGCCACTGCCGGCCCGAAGGGGAGAGACTTAATATTCTGGTGGCGACGTCCGGCGATACCGGAAGCGCCGTGGGAGAAGCGTATAAAGGTGTTGATGGTATCGACGTGACCATTTTATATCCGGCCGGCGAAGTGAGCCTAATGCAAAAAAAGCAACTCGATACCATCGGCGGCAACGTGCAGGCGATTTGTGTGGAAGGAAAATTCGACGATTGCCAGAATCTGGTCAAAGAAGCTTTTGCAGACAGAGAGCTTGCCCGGTTTAATTTATCGTCGGCCAATTCGATCAACTTTGGCCGCATTCTGCCGCAGATCGTTTATTACATTTATGCTTACGCCCAGCTGGCCGGAGCCGGCGAAGAGGTTGTTTTTTCCGTTCCCTCCGGCAATTTCGGAGATGCCCTGGGTTGTGAGTACGCGCGACGGATGGGAATGCCTTTGGCCAAACTCATCATGCCCACGAATGAAAATGATGAATTCCCGATCTTTCTCGCAACAGGGAAATATGCGAAAGTGTCGCCGTCCCGAGCCTGTATTTCCAACGCCATGAACGTAGGACATCCCAGTAATCTGGCGCGTTTTTTTGAATTATATGGCGGCACCGTTGATCGCTCGGGCGTTGTGCACCGTTATCCCGACCTCGAAGAGATGCGTCGCCGTATTTTCTCCGTGAGCGTTACAGACGAACAGACTCGCCGGACGATTAAAAGTGTTTATGAACGCTATCATGTGCTTCTGGAACAACATGGTGCGGTGGGTTGGGCAGGTCTCGAAGTCTATATCCAAAAAACCGGAGATGAAAAAATGGCCATTTGCCTGGAAACCGCCCATCCAGCCAAGTTTCCGGACGAAATTAAAAATCTTCTGGGGATCGAGCCTGAACCGCCCCAGAGCATGAAGGGTCTGGCCCGTCGT
>CAZOPH010000234.1:0-2586 GCA_964581635.1 uncultured Smithella sp. | reverse complement strand
AAATGCGCGATTTTGAAACCGCCAAAATTGGTGTTGAAGCATCGCTGACCGGTCATCTGGTTTTCAGCACCCTGCACACCAACAGCGCGCCGGAAACCATCGTCCGGCTGCTGGATATGGGTATTGATCCGCTGAACTTTGCTGACGCCTTGCTGGGCATTCTCGCCCAGCGTCTCGTGCGCACGCTTTGTAAAAACTGCAAAGAGCAGTATCATCCCACCAAAGAAGAATATAATGAAATCGTGGAGAGCTACGGGGACGAGGCATTCGCCAAACTGATTGCCTATGACAAGAATTTCAAACTTTACCGCCCAAAAGGGTGCAACCTATGCGATAAAACCGGCTATAAAGGCAGAATGGCCCTTCACGAACTGGTGGTAGCCACTGATGGCATGAAGAGATTGGTGCAAAAACATGAAACGGTTGAAGTCATGCGTGATAAAGCGATGTCCGAAGGGATGACGACCCTGTTACAGGACGGTATCTTAAAATCACTGGCGGGCTTAACGGATTTCAAGCAAGTTCGTCGAGTCTGCATCAAGTAATTTTTAAATCCACTGAATATTCGTATTGAAAAGCGTCAGGCCTCATCCAGCAGAAAAGAGGTGGAATCACCACCCCTGAAGGGTGGCAAGACCCCGCCCCTGAAATCATATCTTTCATTTTTAGTTCTTGGTCTTCACACCTTCCCCGCAAATTCCTTCCCAAAAGCAAACGCTTGCGCTAATTCCTCGCCACCCGGCTGCCATAAGGATTTCAGGCCGTCGCTGATCACTTCAAACCCGGCACCTGCAAGCCGATCCGTTAAAATCTTCACGCTCTCACCGCTCCAGCCATAGCAGCCGAATGCGGCAGATTTTTTGTTTTTAAACCGAAGACCGGCAATCATGTCGATAAGTGCCGCCATTGCGTTGAGAATTCCTTTGTTGATGGTCGGTGAACCTAACAATATCGCTTTGGACTTAAAGACCTCTGTAACAACATCGTTGATGTCGCTACGGGAAATGTTGTAAAGTTTCACCGTCACTCTGTCATCGGCTTGTTTGATGCCTTTGGCGATATGTTCGGCCAACATTCTGGTGCCATCCCACATGGTATCATAGATGATCGTGATCTGATTTTCCTGATAATCCGCCGCCCACTGCAGGTATTTCTGAGCGATTTGCAGGGGATTGTCCCGCCAGATGACGCCGTGGCTTGGGCAGATGGCGGAAAGCGGAAGATTCAACGCGACCACTTCATTGATCTTCTTTGTCACCAGCGGTGAAAACGGCGTGAGGATGTTGGCGTAATACTTTGTCGCCTCCTCAAAAAGTTCGGATTGCACGACCAGATCATTAAACATATGTTCGCTGGCGATATGCTGACCGAACGCGTCATTGGAAAATAAAATCGCATCTCCCGTAAGATAAGACATCATCGAATCCGGCCAATGCAGCATCATCGCCTCTACAAAAACCAGTTCTTTTTTCCCCAGAGAAAGCTTATCGCCGGTTTTGACCACCTGGAAATTCCAATTCTGATGATAATGGCCTTTGAGCGATTTAACGCCGTTGGCCGTGCAGTAAACCGGCTTGTCGGGAATGTGGCGCATCAACTCCGGGAGAGCCCCTGAATGATCCATCTCCGCATGATTGGCGATGATATAATCAATTTTATTCAGATCGATTTCTTTGGACAGATTCTCGACAAACTCCCTGGCAAAAGGCTTCCACACTGTATCAATCAGCGCAATCTTTTCATCCCTCACCAGATAAGCATTATAGGATGTTCCGCGATGCGTGGAATACTCTTCGCCATGAAACTTACGCAATTCCCAGTCAATCTTACCTACCCAATGGACGTTTGGTGTTATTTCAAATTTCATCATCTGCCTCCTTTCTTTATTTGATCATCACTAAGAGCATCTTAAACTTCGTTATGGCTTTCAACGCGTGCGGCTTGTTGGCCGGCATGATAATCATTTCCCCTTCTTTAACCAGATGGGGCTTACCATCGATACGAATCTCCGATTCGCCGTCCAGCAGATAAACAACCGCGTCGAAAGGCGCCGTGTGTTCACTCAAACCTTCACCCTTGTCAAACGCAAATACCGTCATTGTTCCCGATGGCTTACGGATAATCTCCCGGCTGACGACGGAGTGTTCCTGAAAGGTCGCCATATCTTTGAGCGCAAACACACCGGTTAGATCTTTGATTTGGGTTGTGTTTTCAACCATATTAGCCTCCTTTTTTATAGAAAAATCAAGACTTTAATGTCCATCAGTGAGAATAGAAACTTCCCAATACCATTTTTTATTTTTTCTAAAACAAATCCTCAACATTATAATTGACTTAAGTCAAAATTTGTTATTATTTTATTCATTAGATAGGATGTATCCGCCTCGACCAGTGGTCATTTGATGTTTATTAAAGTTTAAATTTCTTGAGAAAAGACCTCAATACTGGTATGCAAATGCCACAATTTAGAAAATTTATTTTAAGGATGGTTATTTATGTTAAACCCCAATTTTAGTTCCGGCCCTTGCAGCAAGAGGCCAGCGTGGAGTATCGACGCGCTGAAGAGCGCGCCGGTCGGCCGCTCAC
>CAZOPH010000233.1:0-2586 GCA_964581635.1 uncultured Smithella sp. | reverse complement strand
GGGTGAATGCATCCATTTTAATTCGGCGCTGCATCACGCATTGAGCAATCCTTCCGATGAAAAAACAGAGCTACTCGTCGTTCTCTATATTCCTTAAGGGCAGCAATTATGGCATTTGAACTTACAAGCGAACAGGAAATGATCAAGCTCATGGCAAGAGACTTTGCCAAAAAAGAGCTGGAACCAATGGCGACCGGATGGGAGCAACAAGGCATTTTCCCGATGGATGCGGTAAAAAAGATGGGAGAACTCGGACTGCTCGGCATGATGGTTCCACCGGAGTTGGGAGGGTCGGGAGCCGGTGCGGTGGCCTACTCTCTGGCCCTTCAGGAGATCGCCTATGCGTGCGCTTCGAGCGCAGTCACCATGTCGGTTGCCAACTTGTCAACCGAACCGCTTCTTAAATTCGGCAACAAAGAACAGAAAGAAAAATGGTTGACCGGACTTGCCGAAGGATCGCTGTTGGGCGCTTTTGCGCTGACAGAACCGGGTGCGGGCTCTGATCCCGGCTCGATGACGACCACCGCCATCCTGAAAAAAGACAAATATATTCTTAACGGAACGAAGGTTTTTATTACGCATGGCCAGTATGCCGACATCATCAATTTGATCGCCAGAACCGGCCAGGAGAAGGGGACAAAAGGACTTTCCGCTTTTATCATCGAAAAAGGCACACCCGGTTTTAAAATCGGAACAAAAGAGGAAAAGCTCGGACTGCGGGCGTCCAATACCGTTGAACTTGTTTTTGAAGATTGTGAAATCCCCGCAAAAAACCTGCTCGGAAACCCCGGTGAAGGATTCAAGGTGGCCATGCGCGCACTGGACAGCGGGAGAATAGGCATTGCATCCCAGGCCACCGGTATTGCGAGGGCTTGCCTGGATGAAGCCATTTCCTACACGCAACAAAGACGCCAGTTCGGAAAAACCATCAACTCGTTCCAGGCGATACAATTCATGATCGCGGATGCGGCGACAAAGATTGAAGCGGCTTCCTGGTTAACCCTGGCTGCGGCTGACCGCAAGGATAGAGGATTGAAGTTTACAAAAGAAGCCTCGATGGCCAAATTGTTTGCTTCGGAAACAGCCAACTCGAGTGCCTACATGGCACTTCAAGTGCATGGCGGCTATGGCTATACGAAAGATTATAAGGTCGAGCGTTTGTATCGAGATGCGCGCGCTACAACCATCTATGAAGGCACATCGGAGATTCAGCGCATCGTCATCGCCAGAGAAGTCATCAAGCCATAATAAAATGCCATAGGATGAAAACTGAGGTAATGATCCCCTTGGCTTTCCGTTCGATTACGATCGTTCATCCACGATCTTGTTCAGAGATCACCCGATATGAAGAATGGGTTCCTGATCCGCCATGTCCATGTTCCTGAAAAGCCATTGACAAGTTTGATTCAGTTTTATTATATGTTCACATGCATCTGCGAGGCGTGACTCTTTTTTCGTCGAAATTTCCGGCAGAGGATGTTTATCCTTTCAATTTGTCTATCTTTCAAAAAACAAAACACCTTTCTTTTATGACGCCCGTTACTTTGTTTGTCGGTGAAAATGGTTCCGGCAAATCAACGTTACTGCAGGCTATTTCACACGCCTGCGGTATTCACATCTGGCAGGAAACAGGCACGACCCGGTACAGTCATAATCCTTATGAAGATAAGCTTGGCGATTATCTGTCCATCGACTGGAAGGAGGGCAAAGTTCCCGGGTCTTTCTTCGGCTCCGAAAACTTTCGTCACTTCCGGCAGATTCTGGACGAGTGGTCGGCTGCTGATCCTGGTCAACTGCAATATTTTGGCGGTAAATCTTTGATGACTCAGTCTCACGGAGAATCGCTGATGTCTTTCTTCGGATCTCGCTATCAAATCAAAGGGCTTTATTTGCTGGATGAACCGGAAACAGCGCTGTCACCCCGAAACCAAATCAGACTTCTAGAATTGTTGACAAAAACCAGCGATGCCGGTTGTGCCCAGTTTATTATAGCTACCCACTCGCCGATCCTATTGGCCTGCCCTAACGCCTTGATCTACAGTTTCAATCATATTCCCATTCAACCGATTCAATACACGGACACAGAGCATTACCAGGTATACAAGACTTTTTTCGAGAACAGATAAAAACGATGGGTGAAATCCATCCTGGGTGCCTTGCAATCCGGACAAGTTAAATAGAAAACGTAACAACGGCGTATTCGTAAGAATTGATGAAGAAATACATTGACAAACTCCGAGAAAGGCATATTTTCAAAAAAATTATTTTATCGTAAGCTACACAAAAATCACAAAAGAGGAGAAGATTTATGGCGCATTTCAAGCAATCCTTATCGTTGATGATCATTCTCGTACTGACCCTGATTTTCGTCGGTTGTACAAACCCCCCTGATGCTGAGAGGTCGGCAGCTAAGGCTGCCATGGACGCCGCTGTAGCATCTGGGGCTGACAAGTACGCTACCCGCATTATGGATGCCGCAAAGAAAATCTGGGGTGCCGCTGAAACTGAAATGAGAGCAAAGAAGTATGACGAAGCCAAACAGAATTATGTTACGGCCAAGGTCGTCTTCGATATAGCTGCCGGCAA
>CAZOPH010000232.1:0-2590 GCA_964581635.1 uncultured Smithella sp. | reverse complement strand
GAAGAAAACGAAGGAGTTTGACTTGAAGTAACTGCGGCAGATCACCAATTTCATCAAGAAAGAGAGTACCTCCTTCAGCCATTTCAAACCTTCCTATTCGCTGAGCATGTGCGCCGGTGAAGGTTCCTTTCTCATGTCCAAAGAGTTCACTTTCAATGAGATTTTCAGGAATGGCGCTGCAATTAATCGGAATAAAAGGCTTCGATTCCCGGATGCTCAGCCGGTGAATGGCGCGGGCAACCAACTCTTTGCCGGTGCCGCTTTCGCCCGTTATTAAAACGGGGGCGTCGGTTGTGGCCACTTTGCGAATGGTGGCAAAGACATCCTGCATTTTTTGCGAAGTGCCGATCATATCTTCAAACGTGTTGCCGCTTAAAAGATGCCGCATCTCGCGCTGCTCTTGCTCCAGTTGCGAAAGATGGAATGCCCGTCGCAGCACAACTTTCAGCTCGTCTAATTGAATCGGTTTATAAAAGAAATCGTATGCGCCTTTTTCGACAGCGCGCAGGGCGTTTTCTTTTTCACCGCGTCCGGTGATGATAATCACTTTGGTCTGGCTATAGGCATCAAGGATATGATCCAGGACGGCGAAACCTTCTTCAACACCGGCTGGATTGGGCGGCAGTCCCAGATCCAGGGTGACCACGGCCGGCTGCTCTTTATTGATAATGGCGATGGCGCTTTCCCGGTCTTCCGCCAGCGAAACATCATAGTCCGCCGTTAACGCCCATTTCATCTGAGTGCGCAGATCTTCATCGTCATCAACGATTAATAGTTTTTGTTTGCGCAAAATAACACCTCGTCATTTCCAGTCATTCACGGTTTTTCCCAAGCGGCAGCAGTATTTTGAATACGGTTCCTTTGCCTTCCTCGCTTTCCACATTCAGTTTGCCGCCGTGCGCATCTACAATAGTTTTACAATGATAAAGGCCAATGCCCATGCCCTGCTTTTTTGTGGTCTGAAAAGGTCGGAAAAGATTTTTCTCCATAAATTCTTTGGAAATTCCGCAGCCCGTATCGCTGACGGAAATTTCCACCCAGTTATTCTGAAGACTTGTGGCAACAGAAATTTGCCCGCCATTTCCCACCGCATCGTATGCATTCATGAGCAGATTTTCAAGCACTTTGTGCAGCTGTTCCTGGTCGATAGAAAGCAGAGGCACATTCTGATCGAAATTCTGAGACACGGGAGCCTTCACATAGTCTTTCAAATCGGAGATCGCCGTGGTTATCAGGTCATGAATATTGGTTTTGCGAAAGGAAAGATCAATCTTCTGGCTTAAGAGAGAAAGGCGGCTGCTCATCTTGTTAATCTTGGACACACTCTGGGAAATCGTTTTCAGCGCATCAGCGCGGAACTCCGGGTTGTCCATATGCAGTGGCAGATTTTGCGTTACCAGCGAAAGTTTTGATGCCAGATTTTTCAAATCGTGCATAAAAAAAGCAGACATGGTCTGAAACGCCTCCTGCTCCTTGGTCTGGCGCAGACGTTCCGAAAGTCTCAGACTTAATAAAGCGGCCGCGGCCTGATCGGAAATCGTTTTAATCAGTTCCGATTCTTCAAAGGTCAGCGCTTCATAAAATACTTTTTCGCTTAAGGTCATGATGCCAATGAGCTGTCCCGCGGCATTAAGAGGAACGCAGTAGCGGATGCGCGATTCCTTAGTTTCCAAATTATAGGTATGAGCCAGATCAGAAACCCAGTCATCCTCTCGCCCTTTCAGATCAAGCGGCATGTTTTGATTAGTCATGTCGCGGATCATCTTTTTTCCGCCCTCTTTGAAAAAGTGCATTTCCTGGACCTGGTCTGCGGTAAACACCGTTGACCCGCCAAAGGATAACTGTTCCTCCTTTTCGTCAACCAGCCAGATGCTGACGGAAAGAATCTCCAGGGTATCCGAAACCATCTTGACGATAATGCTGCAGAGCTCATCTGTTTTGGTGACCGAGGCGGTTCTCTGCGTGAAGTCTTCCCATATTTTCTGATAATCGTATAGCGGACGCTTAAAATGACGGCTGATGAAACGTTTTCGTTTGAGGCGTAGCCGGTCGGAAAGCAGAAAAGTGGCCAGAGTAATCACCGTAACAAAAACTAGGAAGATAACCAGGTTAATATTGCGAAGCCATTCGAAATTCAGTGAAACCCAGGCAATTACTCCCAATGATATAAAATAGGTGCCAACAATCAGGACAGTGAGGGACGTATAGAGAAACTGGTGAGAAAGTTGAATGCTGACATTCAGCGGTTTGCCGCGAAACAGCGACCGGAAAATAAAAACGTTGGCGATCAGAAGGGCGCCCAGATCAACTAAATAAAGACCAGTGTCCACACCATTGAAAAGGACAGCCTGACTGTCCGTGAAAATCCGTATTCCAAAAATACTGCCGATACCCAGAAACATGAACTTGGTTTGCCAGCGAATGTGACCGGTAGAATGGCGGAACGTTCTTTCCAGGTTCATGAGGATGAATATGGATGTTATAATCGAGAAAAGATGCCACAGATAGCCGGACCATCCTGTTCTGATAAAAAATGTTGGCGAATTTTCCGGCGCCAGCACTAAAGAAATAAATTCACTATAAAAAAAAG
>CAZOPH010000231.1:0-2599 GCA_964581635.1 uncultured Smithella sp. | reverse complement strand
CTCCGCCGTGATTTCATCCATTTTACCGGATACGACACTTGCCCCCTCTATTACGACCGCCATTCCTTCTTCGATACCCTTCTTTACATCTGCTTTGATTTTGTCGAAAAGACCGGCCATGGTTTCCTCATTGTGATTTTAATTTTGAGCAGTCGCTAATTCATTACCCTTGACATATTGACAAACTTCAAACCCACATCAAACAACTCATCCGCAAAGAAACATCTGGCCCATTTTACTTTTTCCAGGAGGGTAATCTCACTTTCCTCCTTCAGATGTTCCTCTTTTCTTCGTTCTTCTATCAAGAATCCTCCCTGACTTTATACTCCAGAATCTTCGTTTCCTTATTCTACGATACAAGCTCTGTTTATTTATGTTTATGAATAAGAAATGCCGTCTTGTTTGTCAATTAAATATTGATTACCGTGGATAGCCCCGGCCTTCACATTTCTTTCAATGGCTTGAACGTTTCATTGCAATAAAAGAAGTAAAAGTTGAATTTTAAGATGTGGGTGCCAATGAAGACTTTCGGTAAATATCATTGTATTTCATGTAGATAGCATTATTTTTTTGTGTGTCTTTAAATTTTGGCACGTAAATTTCATTAGTATGAAGACAAATAAACAAACTACCCTCAGGAGGTAACAGATCATGAAAAAGACATTAGGAACCATCGTAGCGGCGGCAGCAGTAGTTCTTTTAACGGCAACCTTTGGTTTTGCGGAGTATGCCGCAGCGGGAGCAACGAATTTCCCGTATTTTCAATTGGGCTGCCTGATTGTGGGCGGACTGATTTTAGTCAGCCTGAAGCGGAAGTATAACAAGATGTACACGGCGGAAGTTGTTGGCGCCTTTGCTCTTTACACCATTTTGATGGCGCTGTTTACCAACCCTGTTATTGATGCAGTCAAGAACATTGTAACCTGATTAGAAGTTTTAAAGATATAGCCGCTACACCAACAAACATGATCTGTAAATATGGCCCCCTCAGGTCTCTTAGACTGAGGGGGTTTTGTTTTTATACATAGGACGACACTCTTTCATTAAGCGGAAAGATTATGGTGAAGATTTTAATCACCGATGATCTGAATAATGATGTCTCGATGCCTTCCCCGATTGTCAAAATCAATAAAGACAATCTGCTGCCATGTGCCTAGCGTCAGTTTGCCATTCACAACAGGAATCGACAGGGAGGGTTTCATTAATGCAGCACGGACATGCGAAAATCCATTGCCATCTCCCCATTGTTCATCATGCTTATAGGGGATGTCTGACGGGGCAATTCTTTCGAGCGCATCCTTTAGATCCTGCAATACACCAGGTTCATATTCAATGGTTGTTATCGATCCCGTGGAAACGGGACAGAAAAGGGTGACCAGTCCGTTGCTCATTGAAGATTTTTTTGTAATCGAAATCACTTGAGGCGTTATATCAATAATGTCGCTGTAGCCTCTTGTATTGAGCGAAATCGTTCCGGTAAAAGTCATAAATTTACCTCTTGGATTTAATCATTGACGCCTGAACCCATTTCATTTCTTCCAGCAATTCCTGTTTGCTGATGATGCCCTTCCTGTCCAGAAAATTGATCAGCGCTTTGAACTAATAATATAATGACATTATTGATTAGATTCAATCATAAAAACACTTAAGGCAGAAACAAGATGCTATATCTCTATCTTTAACCCATGTTTGTTTCGTTCAGCATACGCGTCTTTCCGGCAAAAGTTTCTCCAGGAAATGCTGTTTTTCATATCAGTTTTTTTATGATACAATTTTTTACAATTGGACTTAAGAAAAGGAATCAGAATGTTTGACTGGTTCGCAAAAAAGCGGAGGCAAAAGCTCTTGGAAGCACCTTTTCCTCCCGACTGGGAAGACATGATCCATCGCAACATGTCTCATTACTGCATGATGAATGATGATGAACGTAAGCATCTGAGAGAACTGATTCAAGTCTTCATCGCAGAAAAATCATGGGAAGGTTGTGGAGGATTGGAGCTCACAAATGAAATCCGCGTCACGATTTCTGCCCAGGCCTGTCTTCTTCTTTTGAACCTTCCCCATGACGCGTACGAAAACGTCGAAACAATTATCGTCTATCCTTCTGATGTGATTTTGCCCGAACGCAAGCTTGGCTTTTTTGAGACCACACTTGAGCCTCTTGACCCGGACGACTATCCCGTCTCCGGCCAGGCCTTGAAACAGGGACCGGTGATCCTGGTCTGGGACGCAGTGCTGCAAGGGGGACGTCATGCGGAATACGGTTTTAACGTGGTCTATCACGAATTCGCCCACAAACTGGATATGCAAGACGGCACAGCGGACGGCACACCCCGACTGCGTGACCGTGCAGAATACCGGGACTGGATTAAAACCTGTTCACGCGAATATCTACGATTGCTCAAGGATGTTGAAAAAGGCAAACAAACTTTTCTCGATGAATACGGAGCAACGGATGAAGCGGAATTTTTCGCTGTGGCTACGGAACACTTCTTTAGTCAACCACTCCAAATGATCAAATCCGCACCGGAACTTTACCGCGTCCTGAAAGAATATTACCGACAGGATACGGCCATGCGAGCGAGAAAATATTTTTGCA
>CAZOPH010000230.1:0-2600 GCA_964581635.1 uncultured Smithella sp. | reverse complement strand
GTGATGAGTGTGTGTTTTAACCGGATGTCTTTAACAGTGTGATGCGGTTGCCATGGACCGTGATTGTTAAGGGGATCCGTTTTCCTTGAGTAACCATACAGGAAAAGCATTTTTTAAGTCAATAACCAACTGTCACAAGAGCCATTCGATTGGCAACAGCGACAGCAGAAAAACCACGCCGCGTTTCCAGCAGGTGGTACGGGGGTCGTGGTCGTAGCGTATTTGTTTTTCGCCCTGTTTTTCAATCCAGTATAATTTGCCATCCCCGCCTAGCAATACCTGATAAGCATAAGTCGGGATGACACTGTCGAACAAGGCGCCGATTTGTCCGGCCAGTACCGGACTGTCGATCACAAAGCCGAGTTCCGTATTAAGATTGAAAGAGCGCGGATCGAAATTGAAGGAACCGACGAATATACGTTCGCCATCCACCGCAAAGGTCTTGGCATGAAGGCTGGAGCCGGAACTTCCGATGGAGAATCTGCTTTTCCTGCCGGCCGCTACTGACGAGAAGCTGTTCATCTCATAAAGAGTAATTCCGGATTTCAGCAGGTCCTTACGCCATTTGGCATAGCCGGCATGCACAGCCGCGACATCCGTGGCGTCCAGGGAATTGGTCAGGATGCGTACTTTAACCCCGCGCCCGGCCATTTTACTGAAAGCATCAACTCCCGCAGCCGTGGGAACAAAATAAGGCGAGACCAGTGCCACGTCACTGCCCGGCGCACCGATGACTTCTTCGAGCTGATGACTCATCAGTCCTTTTGCTTCGGCTTTGCCGAGGCCTTTGGCAGGGTCATCGCTGACCATCCGGGCATGTGCCCATTCCATATTCAGGCTGCCCTTCAGCAGTTCATTAATAAAGGCCGACTTTTGTACAGCATTTATGAAGGTTGACGCTGCCGGGTTGATCTCCACAGTATCAGCTGCGATTGTAAGCTGTTCGATAGGGTTTTCACGGACACGCGTAAGAATCAGGCTTACGGGGTAAGATGATTCACTGGCCCAGTAACTGTCGAATTCGCTGGATACACTGTCCACGACTGCGCCCACGCAGAGAACATCCAGGTCGGCAAACAGCACGCCGTTGGAGGCGCCGAAATATTCGTCTCCAACATTACGTCCTCCAACGATGGTTGCCTGGTTGTCTGCCGTGAAGGATTTGTTATGCATGCGCCGGTTTGCCCTTGAAAAATCGGTCACGTATCCCAGCCACTTGGTGGGTTTACGCACTATGTAAGGATTGAACAGTCTGACTTCAATGTTCGGATGGCTGTCAAGTGTCTTTAAGTCCACGTCCATGTCCGATACGCCGTTGTCGTCAAGCAGCAGGCGTACACGGACACCGCGCCTGGCGGCTTCATGCAGGGCCTCCAGAAGAAGGGTTCCTGTGATATCCTTGTGCCAGATATAGTACTGGACGTCCAGGGTTCGATCTGCGGCCTTTGCCAGGAGCATCCTGGCGGCAAAGGCATCGTAAGGGTTTGGCAGAGGGTAAATACCGCTTTTGCCCGGATGTTGATCTGCCCGGGTTGCGACAGCCGTACCGATTCTGGTCGCTCTGGCTTCACTTTTTAAAAGTGCTGAGGAAATGGTGCGGTTGTCAAGGGAGGGTAAGCTGCATCCGGACATGAGGCTGCAAAAAAAGATCAGTAAAAAAAATTGCGTGACGCTTCTATGTGATGTGGTCATCTCTTATATCCCGGCCTCTGACAATGATCCATGCTCATTACATTTATTATCAAGCTGAAATCTAGCATAAATTGATCCGATGAAAAAGCGGGGTTTTTAGATTTTGAATGAAATTGGTGCTCTTGTCCAGCATTCCCGTGTGTTATTCCCCTCGGTTATATAGCCGGACATGAAATGGTAGCTCGTCTTCGGACGAATCGTCAGGATGTGACTTTCAGCCTTTTTTCATGAAGAAGCCTATTTCATGCTGCTTCCCGGGCAGTCCTTTCGTGTACTCTGGCGTTTGAGCCAGCGATGAAACCGGCATTCGACCTGCCGGTAAAACACAGCGCCGGCGGCAATGCTAATGATCCATGCGGTGAACATCCCGCCTAACTGGATTTCCGGTGAGTGTGGCGCAAAGCGTTCAAAGAGTCCGTTGATAAGCAGACAGACCGGGAAGTGGACGAGGAAAAGCGAGTAAGAAATCCGGCCGAGCCAGCCAACCAGACGCGATCGGGGCCACGTCTCAATGAAGCCGGTATATCGGCCAAGGCCTAGCACAACTGCGACGGTAAGCGCAACGGCAATGCGTGAGCGGAAGTCAATGACGAGTGCAGCGATTGCCAGCACCCCTACAAGGCCAAGCCAGATCGAAGCGGTGTGGCGCTGGATTGCCCAATAGACCAGCGCACCAAGCCCATAAGCGCCGAAAAAGTAGATGGCCCAATTGTCGAGGTTTTCATTTCGGTTGAACCAGAAAAGCGATGCGACGATCAGCAATGCCGCCAGTATGCAACCGAGGTTTTGCGAATCCGGTGAAATCCGGTGCGCTACCCAGAGGGTGAAGAGCAGTAGCGCATAGAGTTGAAAATCGATGGCAACATACCAGGCGCCGGCAAAGAGGCCATCAAAGCCGAGCACGCCCT
>CAZOPH010000229.1:0-2612 GCA_964581635.1 uncultured Smithella sp. | reverse complement strand
CCACAAATTTGGCAACGTTCTCAATCAGCAGTTGATTATCGGACCGGTAGATTTTGACGATTTGAAATAATCTAAAAAAAGATCGCAGCAACAGGTCTTCGGAGATAACTTTGTCTTCCATCATTGTTGACTTCAATTACGCTCTCCTTACAACTTTCCGACTTTCCTTCTCGCCAATCTTATAGGCTCGTCTGATGCCCGGGAAAAAGCTTTGGGCGGCTGAATTCAGTATAATCTTCGTATTCCATTCTTTCGGCATCAACAATAACGAAAGAGCGGCGCCCTGCCGATGAGGGTTCCTCGATAGGCCGAGCAATGATTTCCAATCCCGTTGAAGAAGAATTTTCTGGAGAACAGGAATAGCCTGGGGGCCGGCACATCGCCCTAAAGCGCGGTAACAGTCAAGAAGATGCTCTCGATTCGTTGTTTTGTGCCGTTTCTTCTCCAGATAGGCCAGCAGGAGCTTTTCAGCCGTTGAACTTCTTTGTTGACCAAGATGCTTGCAAATCAGGTGTTGAATCGCCGGCTGTTCATCTTCTATGCGCGAAAAAAGCTTGCAAATATTTTCATAGTCACGCTCAGCCAGCGCATGAATGGCGTATTCGCGCACCTTTGTCGAGGTGTGTCTTGTAAAATCAAACAGCAGCTTGGTGGTATTGTCTGCGCCGACAACCCCGAATGTGGTAATAAATCTTTGAACAAAGCGCTCATCCATTGTATCGACCAACCCGGTTATGTTGATGAGCCCCGCGCCGGCGTGGATGGCGATTACCTCCACAAACATATTTTCTACGCGGGGGTACTTCATCCGCGGCAACATGGGAATAAGGGTGTAAATGACCTCAGGCGGCAACATCAACAAAAATTTGCTGAGGCCATTCATTAAAGCATCGGTTGCGGTATTGATCTGAGACCAGACCTGTTCCAAAACGGTCAGTACCTCCGGGCTGGAAATTCTCTGCCGGAAATTGGCCGACAGATTCCTTAACCACGGGTTGTCCGGAGGGGCGGTTTGAGACAGGTTTTCGATACTTTCTAAAAAATTCAAAACATAATCGAATTCACACTGGGAGAGGGCATACTGAACCTCGCCAACCAGAAAATCAATAACCGTAAGGTAATCTTCCGGCGATTGCTGTTCGCGTAAAATAAGCGCCAGAACATCGAGGCAGTCCTTGGTGCAATTCCGCGCCTCCTCCTCGTGGATCATTGCTTTTATTTTATTTTCGTCCGTGAAATTTAATTTAAAGGAGCCTTCTTCTGTTTCCGACAGATTAACCTTCTTCGCGAAGGTAGGAGATTCCAAAGTCCTTTCTTCCGCTTGCTCTCTGGAAATAGGGCTTGCCTTCAAATTTGAAAACTCCACAATCGGCTCGCCCATCCAGATGGCGTCATCGACTTTATAATTCAAATGAGGAAGATCGGCTTCCCACAGAGCCGTGCTCAGATCATCTTCCGCCTCTTCTCTGAAAGCGCGGTGCTTCGTCAGCAAATTCAGGAAGGTGTTTAATTCTCCGATGTCCAACCCTTCTCGAAATTCAAACCATTGAATGCCGTCCCTGAAAAGGGGAGTAGTCAAAAAAGGTTCGTCAGGTTTGTCCTGATGAACGATTTCCCCTTGAAAAAGCAATTTGCCTTCCTCAATATTCAGCCGCAGGAGTTCATGGCCGGCAAGATATTCCTCAAGAGATTCATTCGTTGTGCTTAAAGATTTTTGGCTGATGCTGTGGTTTTCCGGGTAAAGCGCATAGTTTTTAAGAGCCATCACAAATGACGCGACGAAATTCTTCACATTCAGAAATTCTTTTGCTTTTTGAGACCTTTCGGCAGGGGAGGCGTCTAATGGTTTAGTCATCTGCATGAAGATTTAAATAATCAAAAAATGTTGGCGTGTCAAGTAAGCATATGCAATCGCTAATCAATACCTGAGACGAAGCCGCGCAGGTTAATTTTTGGTTCATGCGGTTCATGCAGTGCGCCGGATAGTTTAAATTTACGGATGATGGTGAAAATCACAGAAGATGAGAAGGAAAGAGGCATCCCATCATCTGTGTCTCAAAAAGCCAAATGTTTAATAATTAAAGATAAAACGATTGAGTGGGGTCTGAATAGCAACAGGGATTCATTTCAGGCATAGTACTTGCTCTATGTTGCCGCAAAGGGGAAGTTACGCTCAAAGATAAGACGCCTTAAAGTACAGACCAAAATTGGAAGGAAGCTTACACAGTGTTTCGTGCATTTTATAAAAAAATAGGACAGAGGCGGTTTACATCTCGGGATCTGATAATCGTCATGGCCCTTCTTGGAATTCTGGCGACCATCGTTATCCTGCAGTTCACGGCATTCAAGTAGAAGGGGAGGGTACCAGTTTGCAGGAGAAAAACAGAAATCAGATTCCCTCAGCCTTTGAGACATTGGTGCCTGAAATATACATGCCGCGCCTTCAGTTCTTCATCCGCATGCTCTTGGGGACCCTGTCGGCTTTATACTTTAATTTCATTTCAATGCCTCCGCTCATCTTATCCGTCACCCAGATCAATCTGATTATTGTTTCCTATTACGCGTTTCATGTCTTCTGGTGGTGGTATTATCAGAGGTATGGTTCGAAAATT
>CAZOPH010000228.1:0-2617 GCA_964581635.1 uncultured Smithella sp. | reverse complement strand
TACCCGAGCAGCAGACGGATTTTGTTTTTTCCGTGTTTGCCGAGGAGTGGGGATTTGTAGGCGGCCTGGTGTTGATGTTGATGTTTTTATCTTTGATCATTTGGGGTTTAAAAATTGCCTTGCATTCAAAAGATTTATTGGGCACGATACTCGCGTTTGGCATTACCGCGCTGATTGCCTGGCAGGTACTGATTAATATGGGGATGGTTTTAGGCATGATGCCGGTTGTGGGTATTCCTTTGCCTTTCTTAAGTTACGGTGGCTCGGCGATCGTCACGTTATTGGGAGCGATAGGCCTGTTAATGAATGTGAGTGTGCGCAGATTTATTTTGCAACGTTGATGTGTTTTTCGTTCAGTATCGCAAGGAGAAGAATATGTGGGCAAAAAAGAAACACGTTGAAGATACAAAAGCTTTTTTAGGCAAAGGTGCCGAGTTTATCGGTAAACTTATTTTCAAGGGTAATGTGCGTATCGACGGTGATTTTCAAGGAGAGATTTACGGGCAGGGGTCCGTTGACATTGGTCAGGGCGCTTTTGTTCAGGCAAACATAGCGGTCAATAGTGTTTATATCGGCGGTGAAGTTAAAGGCAGTATTGAAGTAAAAGAAAAAATCAACATTCATTCCACGGGCAAATTGTTTGGCGATGTACAGACGCCGGTTTTTATTATGGAAGAGGGAGCGCTTTTTGACGGCACGTCGCAGATGAGTGCATCGAAAGAACAAAAAAATATTGATATAACGATGGAATAAGTCCTGTTAAGCACTGATTCTAACTATCATAATACCGAATTTATCAAAAAAAGACCGCCGGTCATAAAAAAGCTTGACAACCAAACTAGGGTATGATTAGTAACCTTCGTCCTCGCGGTGTGGCTAGTTTCAGCATAAGCCCGATTGTGAGCTTTAAGTTTCTGAAATAAATCACTGCCAGAGATTACGATGTTTGCAATATAAAATTTAATTCACCTTATTGGCCCTGATAAAATGAATTAAAGGGACAATAGGTCCTGAAAAAGTCGATGAGGTAAGTTGTGGTTACCGTAATTCCAGATTTAACTCTTTTCGTTCAGATGGCTACATTCATAGCCTTAATTTTTATCCTCAATTATCTTCTCTATAAGCCAATACTATCCATTATAGACCGCCGTAAAAAGCAGCTTGAAGAACTTGAAAATGAGATTAAGCTTTTTAAGGACTCTGTGGATAAAAAAGCGGCGGAGTATGATGAAAAACTCAACAAAGCCAAAACAAGCGCTTCTGATTTGAAAAAAGAGATTATCAGCGAGGGGGCGCAACAAGCTAAAGGCATCGTGGATGCCGTCCGCAATCAAATCCCTTTGATGGCACAGGAATCTCAGAGGAAGATGGATCAGGAAATGCAGGCGGCAAGGCAAATACTGGATAATCAGTCCCGTAAGCTTTCGCTGGAAATCGCAGAAAAGATTCTGGGAAGGAGAGTCCAATGAAATCTTCACGCCGATCTATTTATTTTTCGCTGGTGTTTTCCCTCCTCATCGTGCTCGTTTCAGCTTGCATGGTTTATGCGTCAGGCGGCGGCGAGGGTCATGAGTCTTCTCAGTGGAAGGGCTTTGCTTTTAAAACGGTTAATGCTGTTCTCATCATTGGTTTTCTAGTCTGGATGCTGGCACCTAAAATCAAGAGCTTTTTTGCAGGCCGGCGTCAGGACATTAAGGAATCCTTGGAAAGCACCGCTGTTCAAAAGGCGGATGCCGAGAAGCAATATAGAGAGTATGCGGAAAAGATCGACAAGGCTTCCCTCGAGATTGATGGAATTTTTGAAATGATCAAGGCTCAGGGCGTTGTTGAAAAGCAGAAAATTATTGAAGACGCAACCAAAGTCGCCGAGAAAATGAAAGAAGACGCCCAAGCGCGTCTTGAACAGGAGCTGAAAAAAGCATCCGGTCAACTTCGCAGTGAAGCGGTCCTCCTTTCGGTGCAAATGGCGGAAGAAATATTGAAGAAAAATATTACAGCACAGGATCATGAAGCCATGGTCAAGGAATATATGGATAAGGTGGTGAATAAACATTGATCAGCAATATTTCAAAACGATACGCTCGCGCATTTTTTGAAATTGCCGGGGAAGAAAAAAAACTAGAGCAGTATTATAATGAGCTCAGCCAGTTTTCTTCAATTGTTGCAGAGAATAAAGATTTGGGCGGCTTCTTAGCCAATCCGATTTTTGATGAGGAAGCTAAGAAGAAGGTACTGGAAAAGATCATTGGCAGATTATCGCTTTCCAAAATGACGATTAATTTTTTAAATTTGCTGATCGATAAGAAGCGGATTGATGTCCTGCCGGATATCGAAACCTGTTACAGGCAATTGATGGATGAAACGCTTCAGAAGGTGAGAGTAACCTTGAAGACGGCATTTCCTCTGTCTGGTGAAATGCAGGATTACATAACTTCTAATTTGAAAAAAATGACAGGCCAGGCCGTTGAAGTCACTGTGGAATCTGACAAGAGTCTTTTGGGTGGCATACTCATTGGTGTTGGTGATACGCTTTACGACGGCAGCATCAAAAACCAATTGAACAATATGAGGAATCTCTTAGGGGAGGCAAGATAAGACATGGAAGCAATCAAGGCGG
>CAZOPH010000227.1:0-2628 GCA_964581635.1 uncultured Smithella sp. | reverse complement strand
GCTGGCTGTGAAGCGGCATGGCAGCTTTTGCGGCGTGGCCATGCGGTTCATCTTTTTGAAATGAAGCCGCAGAAGTTTTCTCCCGCGCACAAGATGCAACATCTGGCGGAACTGGTTTGCAGTAACTCTCTCAAATCCAATCATCTTGACAGCGCCCCCGGACTTCTCAAAAATGAAATGCGCAGGCTCGATTCTCTTATCCTATCTGTTGCCGATCAAACAGCCGTTGCCGCAGGCTCAGCTCTGGCCGTAGATCGCACGGAGTTTGCCCGCAAAGTGGAAGCAAACTTATTACAGCAAAAACATTTTATGTTGAGCCGGGTTGAAATCACCGAAATACCTTCTGATGTGTTAACCATCATTGCCACCGGCCCTTTGACTTCCGATGCGCTGGCTCAGTCCCTTCCTTCCATACTCGGTGGTTCTGACTTATATTTTTATGACGCCATTGCGCCTATCGTGGAAGCTGATTCCATCAACATGGATAAGGTTTACCGGGCGTCCCGCTACGATAAGGGCACGCCGGATTATCTCAACTGTCCACTTTCGGAGGAAGAGTATAAACGCTTCCATCAGGCCTTGCTGGCGGGAGATCAAGTTGCCGCTAAACCATTCGAAGACGTGAAGTATTTTGAAGGTTGTCTGCCGATCGAAGTCTTGGCGGCACGCGGTAAGGACACGCTGGCCTTCGGTCCGATGAAACCGGTAGGCTTAAACAATCCGCATACCGGGGTCATGCCTTACGCTGTTGTTCAACTACGCCGGGAAAATATTTCCGGCAGTCTTTTTAATATGGTGGGTTTTCAGACCAAGCTGACCTGGCCTGCGCAGGAACGTATCTTCCGTCTAATTCCCGGTCTGGAAAATGCAAAATTTGCGCGGCTGGGAAGCATTCATCGAAACACTTACATGAACTCCCCTTCCCTGTTACAACCCTCCCTACAACTGAAAACGAATCCGAATCTTTTCTTTGCGGGACAAATGACCGGTGTGGAAGGTTACATGGAATCCACAGCGATGGGCCTCCTTGCAGGATTAAATGCTGCGTCAGTTCTGGAAGAGAAACACATTCAGCCGCCTCCGGCAACCACGGCCATCGGCGCGCTCCTTCACTATATTACCGCTGCAGAATCCTCTTCTAACTTCCAGCCCATGAACATCAACTTCGGAATCCTCGACCCCTTGCCTGGAAAAAAAATGAAGAAAAAGGAAAAACATCTTTTATATGTTCAACGTGCCTCGCAGGCTTTAAGCGACTGGATCAAAAAACAGCACTTAAGTTAATCCCACAGGCACATTGGGGTGCGTTAAGATTCTTCACGCATCCAAATTATTTTCCTGATAATTTTTGTAAATTTCTAGGAAGCGCTCATTAGGCAATAGGCCGTCCGCATCGGAGGAGAATTCCGGCTTGATCCTTTTTACAAAATACATTTCCACCGCCCCTTTATTTTTTGCCAGAATTCGTCCACGGGCTTCTGTTTCAAATAAATCTTTAATGCGGATATAGGTTGATTCGGAAATGTTGACCATGCCCTTCCTTCCAGAAGATTCCATCCGACTGGCCAGATTCACCGAATCACCCCAGAGATCATAAACAAATTTCTTTTCTCCAACGACTCCGGCCATCAACGGCCCTGTATTGATTCCGATTCGAATTTCAAATACCGGACGTCCGCTGCCTGCTTTTTCCCGATTAACCTTTTCGACCAAAGACTGGATTTCCAGAGCGCCGAGCACGGCGTCAATTTCATGGGTATGGTTGACCACCGGCACTCCCCCTGCATACATATAGGCATCGCCGATGGTCTTAAGTTTTTCCAGACCGTATTTGTCCATGACCCGATCAAATCGGGAAAATACTGCATCGAGTTCACAAACAAGCTGCTCCGGCGTCAGCTTTTCTGTAATTTTGCTAAAACTGACAAAATCAGTGAAAACAATTGTTGCCGATTCATAAAACACGGGCTTGACATTGCCCTGATCCTTGAGTTCCTGAGCAACGGCGGGAGGCAGAATATTCAGCAACAGCTTATCGATTTTTTCTTTGTCCGATTTTAATTCCCCGCTCTGTTGTGCTATTTTTTTTGATTTCAACCAACTTGCGTACCGCGTGTGGTCCAGAAGATATATAAACAAAACTGCGACAACAGCCGCACTCAGCAAATCATGAAGACTGTATTGTCCGCTGACGGTTTGAAAAGACATTCCCTTGAAATGACCAACAATGAAAAATGTGGCCAATGACATAGCAAGGACCGTCAAAGCGGCCTGCCTCTTAACGGGTACGATGGCCAGCAGCGTCAGAATAAAGATGTTTCCTCCCATATAGACAGGATCGGCTTTGGTCAGAGCGGTTATCAGTGCACACGAAATGGCCAGGTAAGCGCCAATAATGATGAGAAACAGCAGATTCCGCTCGGGAAAACGTCGGGATATAAACAAGATCAAAATGGTTAAGCTGACAACGGAGAGGCCCATGCGAATGAAAGGGAGAAGTGGTTCTTCGGGGTGCAGCAGACGATCCAGCTGAAGATAAGGCAACCAGGCTACGGTTGTAATGAGTGAAGCAAATAAAAGAATCCGGCCACACTGATAATTTAATTCTTTGGAAAAAGTTGGTGGGTA
>CAZOPH010000226.1:1342-2637 GCA_964581635.1 uncultured Smithella sp. | reverse complement strand
GAAGTAAAAGATATTCTGGATGCGGAAGTCATTGTAGGTGACGATATTCTTGACCTCGAAGTAAAAACAGCCTTCGGTGCAGACTTGATGAGCGACGTGCTGGCCTTTGCTAAAGCCGGCAGCCTTCTGCTCACCGGATTGACAAACACTCAGGTGATTCGAACCGCCAATGTGCTGGACATTGCCGCCATTATTCTCGTGCGAGGCAAAAAGCCCTCATCCGAAACAATCGCATTAGCCAGAGAGCTTAAAATCCCCATCTTAGCCACAAAATACATTCTATTTGAAACAGCGGGCCGTCTTTATATGAAAGGCATTGTCGGTTGCCTGCCAAAAGTTGAAAATACCAGTGGGCGAAACTAATCAAAACCTGTATTCAGGCAGTTTTAACATAGAAGGCGGAAATTTTAATTCCGCTGGTATTGTATCGACCAACATTAAGTCCATTCTGAAAAAGTTAGGAATTCCCGGTGATATCGTCCGCAAAGCGGCCATCGTTTCCTATGAGGCGGAAATCAATGTCGTCTCGTATGCCAAAAAAGCCATCGTGAACCTGATAGTCAATGACGGTGTGGTACACATCGAGGTGATCGACGAAGGTCCGGGAATTCCCAATATTGATCTGGCTATGCAGGAAGGTTATTCCACCGCCGATCAAAAAATTCGGGAAATGGGCTTCGGCGCGGGCATGGGACTTTGCAATATCAAAAATTATTCCGATGATTTCCATATTACCTCGGAGGTCGGTAGAGGCACTCATCTGAAAATGACAATTCAAACGCCATAATTTTTTACGAAGGGTTCAATGATGAAAATTGAAAAAATAGTTCAAACGCTTGGGTTAGAGGTCAAGTGCGGCAAAGATTACCTAAGCAAAGAAGTTACAGGAGGATACACAGGAGACCTCTTAAGTGATGTCATGGGCAACTCCAAGGATGGCTACATCTGGATCACCCGTCAGGTGCACCAGAATATCGTCGCTGTTGCCAGTCTCAAGGAACATGCGGGAATTATCCTAATTAATTCCTGTCAGCCGACCCAGGAGACATTGGAAAAAGCCGAAGCGGAAAAGATTCCGATTATGGTGTCCGATTTACCCGCTTTTGAGATTTCGGGCAAGATCTATAATTTGCTGACATCAAAAAGCTGATCCTCGAGAACACCATCCCCGAATATACTCGGCGTTTAATGTTTATCGTTTCCAGCAGTGAAAACCGATGTTGAAAATTTTTAATTGTGATCTTCATATTCACACCTGCCTGTCACCCTGCGCCGAACTGGACATGCATCCACAG
>CAZOPH010000226.1:0-1242 GCA_964581635.1 uncultured Smithella sp. | reverse complement strand
ATGCTTACGCTTGCCGATCATATTTTGGATATTACCGAAAATTCAGTTCGCGCCGGCGCAAAGCTCATTGAAATCAGTATTGATGAAGATTCCGAAAGCGATTTGCTCACGATTGAAATTAAAGATGACGGCCACGGGATGAGCCAGGAAGTTCTAAAAAAAGTCGTGGATCCTTTTTATACGACTAAAACCGTTCGACGTGTAGGTTTGGGACTACCGCTTCTGAAGGATGCCGCCTACCGATCTGGCGGGACATTTCATCTGGAATCTCAAGAAAATTCAGGAACTACGGTGAAGGCCACGTTTGGTTTGCATCATTTAGACAGGCAGCCCCTGGGTTCAATTATTGACACAATAATAATTTTGATTATTGCTAATTCTGAGGTTGATTTTTTTTACAAACACAGGCATAATGACCGGCGGTTAGAAATGGATACTCGTGATATTCGCAAAGAAATCGAGGATATACCCATCAACCATCCTGAGATAATAAAATATATTCGGGGCGTTATTGAAGAAGGATTGCACAAGATCGAACCGGAAGCATAGCGTACCCCAAAGATCAAGGAGGAAGTAAATGAAAGCCGAAGATGCAGAGTTATTGAAAGAATTCACACCCGAACAGATAGCAAAACTGAGCAGTATCATTGAGAAACACAAGAGTAAAGCAGGTGGATTGATTCCCGTTTTGGAAGAAGCACAAGTCTGTCTTGAATATCTGCCTTTATCCGTCCAGAAAAAAATTGCAGCCGGTTTAAATCTACCTCTGAGCCGCGTTTATGGCGTGGTTACTTTTTACTCGTTCTTCACCATGACCCCGCGTGGCAAACATACCGTTCGCGTTTGCTTGGGTACAGCCTGTTACGTGCGCGGCGGCAAAGCACTCACCGAAACCCTGGAAAAACAGTTTGGCATTAAAGAAGGTGAAACGACAGCAGACCGGATGTTTACGCTGGAATCCGTCCGCTGCCTGGGTGCATGCGGATTGGGACCGGTCATTGTTGTGGACGATGACGTTCACGGCCGCGTCAAACCGGGAAAAGTTAAGGACATATTGAGCCAATACAATTAATTTTTAATATAGAAAACGGAGGAAACGCCGATGGCGAAACTGACTATCGATGATCTAAAAAAAATCAAAGAAAAAGTACACAAAGAAATGTCTTTACGGGATGGAGACCGCCGGGTCAAAGTCACCGTGCACATGGGAACATGCGGAATCGCTTCCGGCGCGAAGGAAGT
>CAZOPH010000225.1:0-2640 GCA_964581635.1 uncultured Smithella sp. | reverse complement strand
GCCCACGACCATGACAGCCCGGCAGGGAAAAAGCAGCCTGCCCCAACCGGTCGCTTTGATAAGCGGCGATGACTTCTTCCACTGGGCCGCGGACAAACGGATAGACTGCGATGCCTAGCGCAACGATTGAAGCCTGCAGAGGGCGGGAAATCGCGCCGCAAATCAGAACATCAATGCCCTGGTCTTTGATTTGGGTCGCCCGGTTGACCGGATCAGTTGCGCTGATCCGCACCATCATTCGTTTGTTCCCGTTTGTGCCGTCCATCTCCAGAATCAACAGCTGATCCGCTGCGTCGAAGACAGTGGATATGCAATCCTTAAAAACCGACAGGGCCAGCTTCATGCGTGCTCCTTTTTTATTAAATCGATGTAAACTTTATGTCTGCATATGACCTACAGCAAAACCGATGCCAAAACGATTGAATATAATAAATGAAGTAATAACGATAATTTGAGATAACTCTGACAAATTGCTGAGGCGGGAAGGGTTGCAAATATGCGACATGGTCGCAAGACAGTTGCAGATATGCGACAACTCAATCGCTCAATCGGGAAGGAGAATGCGTAGCGCTTTGATCTTGCGATAAAGCGTGCTTTTATGCATGCCCAGTTGCCTGGCAGTTTGAGGACGGTTCCAGTTATTTTGTTTGAGTGCGTTGATCAGATAGTTGGTTTCCACATCCCGAAAAGACGAGGCGTCTTTTTCAAATGTGCGTACTCCTGTCACAAGAAATTCTTCCGGCAGATGTTTCTTTTCAATGACGCCTGTTTTACAAAGGATAAAGGCGTGTTCGATCACATTGGCTAGTTCGCGGATGTTGCCGGGATAGGCATAAGCCATCAGGAAGGACATTGCTTCTTCGCTAACCCCTTCGATATTCTTTTTTTGCAGTATGTTGAAGCGACCGATAAAATGGTCGATCAGCAGAGGAATGTCTTCCATGCGATCGCGCAACGGCGGGAGGCTGATTTTAAAGACATTGATTCGATAGAACAAATCTTCACGGAAACGGCTCTGTTGGACGAGCTCTTCGAGATTTTTATTTGTGGCCGCGATGATGCGCACGTTATGTTTGACGCTTTGGGTCGTGCCTAACGGCTCATAGGTTTTTTCCTGCAAAACCCGCAGCAGTTTCACCTGCATTGCAAGCTTTATCTCGCCTATTTCGTCGAGAAACAGCGTGCCGTTTTCGGCCAGGCGGAACCGTCCGGGCTTGTCTTTTTTCGCATCGGTGAATGCACCCGCCTTGTAGCCGAAGAGCTCAGACTCCAGAAGCGTATCCGGCAGTGCGCTGCAGTTGACGGCAACAAACGGCTGTTTTTTCCTGGAGCTGAGATTATGCATCGCACGGGCGATAAGTTCCTTGCCCGTGCCGCTTTCACCCTCGATCAAGACGGTGCTTGAGCTGGCAGCGATGTCGGGAAGAATGTCAAACAGCTGCAGCATTTTGTGATTTTTGGAAATGATGTCCTCAAATGAATATTTTGCCTGAATGGCTTTGCGTAGATCTTCTTCTACACTGATGTCTCGAAATGTTTCTACCGCGCCTAAAAGTTTCCCGTTTTTGTTGCGCAGCAATGCCGTGGAAATGCTGATCGGGAGCTTTCTGCCTTCCGCGTCGATGATATTAACCTTTTTGTTGATAATTGGCGCGCCAGTCTTCATGGTAGTGCGCAAACAACAGTTTTTTTCGCAGATGTCCGCTTTCAGGACATCCTTGCACAATTGGCCGACGGCTTCGGTACGGGAGACTTTCGTGATTTCCTGGGCCGCTCGGTTGAAAGAGGTGATTCGCCAATCCTGATCGACAGTAAAAACACCGTCAGCTATAGAATCGAGAATGATGTTTTGTTCGTCTCCATAATCGAAAGGCAAGGCTTTTGGGGTATGTCCGACTTTCATATCAGAACCCTAACTTTTAACGTTAATCGTTATGGCAACCGTGTTCATGCTGTGCGCAGGACAGGCCGGAATCATGGAGATTACCCGCAAGCCATTTCTCCACAACTTCTTTTACATTGCCAGAGCAGCCGCGTAAAACCCGGATCCCGTTGTTTCCCAGAACATTTACGGCACCTTGTCCCATATTCCCGGCCAGCATATATTTCACGCCCATCTGAGCCAGTATCGACGCAATATCCGATTTGCAGCCGCATCCGGCAGGCGGTGTGATCGTTTCCTGTGACAGTATTGTGTTTTTGTCGTCAATCGTGAATACGGTAAAGTATTCACAATGGCCAAAATGTTCGTCCACCTGATTCTGATAGGATGGTAATGCGATCTTCATAATTTTCTCCTTTATAAATATTATTTAGATTGTTTTTTTGATTCTAAAGCGTTTTCCTTGGCCGCAAGGACCGGTTTCGTCTAAAGCAACTTCCCCGCCTTCAATTTTTAGAGCTTTCCCGTTCAGCAAAACGTCCGCTATTTTTTTGTGTGCCACTTCAATGATTCTGCCGAATGTCTGGCGGGAAATGTTCATCCGGGTGGCAGCTTCTTCCTGGTAAAGCTGTTCATAATCCGCCAGGCGAATCGCTTCAAATTCATCAAGATGTAAGACGATTTCCTCAAGTTCCGCTGAGGGAATTCCGCGTGGCTTGAAATAATTTTTATCAGGAACGCCGCAAACATTACGGCAA
>CAZOPH010000224.1:0-2682 GCA_964581635.1 uncultured Smithella sp. | reverse complement strand
GCATCAAGATTACCGCGTCCAGCGGACTTTCCGAGGCGGAAATTGAAAAGCTGGTGCGTGACGCTGAAGCGCACGCAGAAGAGGATAAGCGACGTAAGGAATTGATTGAAGCGAGAAACCATGCCGATTCTTTGGTATATTCCGTAGAGAAGAACATCAAAGAATTTGGGGATAAGGTCGATGCGGCAGAAAAGACCAAAATCGAGGCAGCCATCGCCAAAGTGAAAAAAGCTCTGGAAGGTGATGATCTGGAAGCGATCAAGACATCTCAGGATGAACTCATGAATGTGTCGCATAAACTGGCGGAAGCCATGTACGCGAAGACGTCCGGCGGCCCCGGCGGTCCGGGCGCAGCCGGCGGAGCGGGAGCCGCGGGCGGCGAAGGCCAGGAAGCCGGCAAAAAAGACGATGACGTCGTGGATGCAGATTTTGAAGAAGTAAAAAAGTAAGTCTTTCTTGCAAAGCCCGAAACCGTGAAATGCGGTTTCGGGCTTTTTTATGTCGACCTGTCCTGAAAAATATTATACAATTCTTTACGACTACCAAGGAGGCACAATGAAGAATGATCGACTGTTTCAGAGAATATGCATCTTAGCCCTGGTCGTCTTTTTTATGAACTGCACAAAGGGGCCATTCATTGCCCAACAAAAAGCAGCGATACCGGAAGTAAAAACGGTTACAAAACCTATTCAATCTCCGAAAGTTACGCCATTGCCAATCAAACCTCCGGAAGCCAGACAACCTGAAGTGAAGTCGCCGGTCGTTTTGCCGCCTTCCAGTCCAGTCAACCGCAATACCATCGGATGTATTTTCCCTCTTACGGGCCGCTTCGGCGATGCAGGAGGCAAGGCGCTTGACGCGGTTCTCTTGTCTGCGGAGATATTTAATCAGCGTTTCCCATCGCCATGGAAAATTATTGTCGTCGACTCCGGTGATTCCGCGGAGAAAATAAAACAAGCTGTTGCCTATTTGGCCGATCAGAAAAAAGTGATGGCGATTGTTGCTATCTCCGGGACGGCGGAAGCAAACGACGCGGCTCGCGAAGCCCAAAAGCGGCAGGTGCCGCTGATCATGATTGCCTCCAAAGAGGGTGTTACGGAAGCTGGTGAGTATGTGTTTCAGCATTTTCTGACGCCGACTCAGCAAATAGAGGCCTTAACAAAATACGCCAGGAATACATTGAATGTTGGGATTTTTTCCGTTCTTTATCCTCAGGATGATTATGGAGAAGAGATGGTTCGTCACTTCCGCAGTGAAGTTCAAAAAACAGGCGGCAAGGTGGATAAGGCCATTCCTTATAACAAGACGCAGACAGATTTTACGGAACAGATTAAAACACTGACTGGGAACAACATCGAAACATCAGAAACAGTTTATGCCACGACGGAGGACGCCCTAAAAAGCTTATCCTTGGGCTTTGAAGCCCTGTTCATTCCGGATTCAGTCTTGCGGGTGAAGATGATTGCGTCTCAACTTGCCTTTTATGACGCTAAGGGATTGAAATTATTAGGACCAAGTTTATGGCATTCGCCTGATTTAATGAAGAAAGGCATTGAGTATCTGGAAGGTGCTTCTTTTGTGGACAGTTTTCTCGTGAACGGTTTACTGTCCCATACGAATGATTTCGTGGATATTTACTATTCCGCATACGGTCGTGAGCCCGGCAATATTGAAGCCCTGTCTTATGATACGATGGAAATGGTCCTGAGTATTCTGGAAGACCAGCAAATTAAAACGCGAGCTGAATTTATTCGAGCCTTGTTGGCCCTCGAAGGTTTCCGGGGGGCGACGGGCAGCATTTCTTTTGGTGGCAATCGAGTGGCTCAAAAAGATGCATTTATTTTAAGAGTTCAAAACGGGAAAATTGAGCAGGTGAAATAAAAAAGTAGGGAACGGTCGTGTGACCTTTAGGTTATTCAAACCGTTTCCGACAAGTGATGGCTTATAGGTTACAGAAATGAGAATTCTTTTGACCAATGATGACGGGATTTATGCGCGCGGTTTAAGCGCGCTGTATGAGGAACTTTCCAAAGAGGCGGATTGCTTGATTGTAGCGCCGGAAATTGAGCAGAGCGCCGTGGGACATGCGATTACACTCTTCCGTCCGTTAATGGTGCGGAGTGCAACGAAAGGTGGTAATTTTCTAGGTTATGCTGTTTGCGGTACTCCGGCGGATTGTGTCAAAATCGGCATCAAAAAGCTGGCGAAAAAGCCCGTGGACATGGTTGTTTCTGGAATTAACCGAGGCTCGAATACGGGGATCAATGTCATTTATTCGGGAACAGTGTCCGCCGCCACGGAGGCAGCCATCATGGGCGTGCCCGCGCTGGCTGTTTCTCTCGACACGCATAAGGAAGCTGATTTTACTTTTGCCGCCCGGTTTGCGTGCAAGATAGTTAAGCTCATGGTCAACAAAACAGTTCTGCAAGGCAGTGCCATTAACATTAATATTCCCTGTTTGCCGGAAGGAGAAATCAAGGGAGTCGTTGCCGTCCGTCAGGGCAAGGTGAATATTATCGAATCTTATGAAAAACGCACTGATCCTCGGGACAACATTTATTATTGGATCTCCAGCGCAGCGGTGACGGCCGCTGCTGACATGCAAACGGATGTCGGTGCCTTGTCACAAGGCTATATTACCGTCACGCCGATTCAATACGATTTGACCCGGTATGATTTAAT
>CAZOPH010000223.1:0-2716 GCA_964581635.1 uncultured Smithella sp. | reverse complement strand
AAAATCTACCGGTCCGATAATCAACTGCTGATTGAGAACGTTGCCAAATTTGTGGATGCCATCACAAAAGCCTGTATCGATGAGGATAGAGTTGATCTTCAAATATACCGGGGCAGATTTTATTTACGGGGAGAAAAGCTTATCCATCGCCCCGATATGCTCAACGTCACAAAGGAAATGATTGCCTATTTGCAAAAGAGGGGTGTTTACGGTTTACGCTTCTATAGTGCGATCCGGGAGGAAACCACCGATTCCGTCGTTAACTTTTTTGAATTGCTTGACGCTGCAGAACGCGCGGAAAATCCCCCGGTTTGGCTTCAAAAGAATCTGCAGGACAAAGGCTGTGCCTGGGCCGAGATATTGACCGAGACGGATTCGAAAATCATTGTTCATGATCCGGGGCTTTTCGATATAGCAAAGACAACGTATTCTCATGCGCTGACATCCATGAAGACCATGGCCGAAAAGCTTACGACGCATAAGCGTGTAGGCGTTCATAAGGCGAAAAGAGTCATCCAGGACATGATCGAAATCCTTACGGAAGACGACTCCATCCTGCTTTGCATGAGTACGATCCGTGATTATGACGACTACACCTATACGCATTCCGTCAATGTGGCGCTGCTATCAATGTGTTTGGGAAAGCGGCGCGGTTTATCGCGTCTTACCCTGGAGAGACTTGGCCTCTGCGGCCTGTTCCATGACTTGGGAAAGGTGGATATCCCCCATGACCTGATCAGTAAGCCGGGTGAGTTAACCGATAATGAATACGATCAAGTTAAAAAACATTCCGTCAATAGCGTCCGTCACATTATTAAAATAAATGCAGACCATATCCTGAAAGCCAAGATTCTGCTGCCGCCCTTCGAACACCATCTTGGTCTGGATTTGTCCGGCTATCCTCAAACGGACAGGACGGAGCCGGTAAGTCTTTTGGGAAGGATTCTGACGATCACAGACAATTATGATGCTTTGACCTCGGCAAGGAGCTATCGGTCAGAACCCATCAGCCCTGCCCTGGCGCTGCAGATGATGATGGAAAGATCGGGAACCTATTTTGATCCGCTCATTTTAAAAGTTTTTATCAATACCATCGGGATTTATCCCGTAGGAACTCTTTTGCTGCTTGATAAAGGGCAAATGTGCATCGTAATGGAAACGCCGGAAACGTCAGATGCCAGGCGTCCCCTGGCAGTTCTGATACATTATGTAACCGGCGGCGAATTTCGAAAAGGGGAGCGTATAGATCTGTCGATGCTGAATCCGGAAACAGGCAATTATCTGAGAAATATTGTCAAGACCCTTCATCCTTCTTATTACGGAATTCAGCCAATTAATTTTTTGGCCTGAAAGAGATCGGCGAAAGCAGAAAGTACTTTCGAAATTTCATCTTTTAACGTATCGGCCTGATTCCAGCATGCTCGTAAGGATCGTATTTTTTGTCAAGGCAGTCTTCTATTTCCGAGGCTCTAGCAAGACAAAACAGGATATATTTGCCTTTGGGCATCTCTTTCTCAAGATTTTCAAAGACGAATAAATGCGGTTCCGCCATAGCCACGGTCACTTTCCGGGAAGAGTTGCTCAGGACGACAATGCGATTTTTCAAAGCGTACTCTTCGCCAATGGCTTTTTGCAGGGACGGGGATACCTGATAATCACTCAGCGAAACAATGGGTATGCTGAAGTGGGCAGAAAGCGCATCCATATAATTCTCCTCGCTTATAACCCTGTTCTTGACCAGCAAGGTGCCCAGCGGGGTGTATATCCCTCTATTTCTAAGATCCTTTTGTTGCAAGAGATTCTTGTTTAACTGCGCTTCAGTTATGATATTTCGTTCAAAAAGAATTTGTCCGAGTTGTTTTCTTTTGTTGCTGTAGTAAATCTCTTTTACAATCTTGGACTGGGGAAGACCCATTTCACAGAGTATTTGTCCCAGATACTTGTCCGGTTCCCGTTCTTTCCGTTTCAGGGCTTCGCTCAAATCGGATGCCGTGATGACTTTTTTCGCAACCAGAATCTGACCAATCTTATCAGGCATAGCATTCCAATCCCTTGCTCTTTATTATCAACCTATGTTTCAGAAAGACAGGATCCCGTTTACAACAGCCTCCTGTTTTCTGTGACACCGCCCATGCATGTTTTCCAGCATCTTTGTTCATCGCAAGTATCAGTTTTTGATCATCCAGTCAACAACCGAACGGATTTTTGCTTAGTTCTTCGTTGTTTCTTTTGCCGTATCACACCTTTGCCGCCAATATTCCATTGACATACTCGACCGAGTTTCTTATATTTCAAGCACACATAAGCAGGATTTGAGATGAAGTGCAAAAATGACGATTCTGAATTAAAAAAGGAGGAATGGCTCATTATGGACGAAAAAAGAAAATCTCCAAGACTGAAGGAGGACAACGAGGTTACCATCATCGTCGTCTCCGGAGGAAAAAATTCTGCCAAAGAAAAAGTCATCTACAACAGCAGTAAAGATATTTCTGCGTCCGGCGCCAGAATTCATGCCCATATTATGTTGCCCGTTGATGCCCTTCTCCAGATCGACATTACATTAAAGACTGTGCGCCAGATGATAACCGTCATGGGAAAAGTAAAATGGATTAAAATCATTTATGATGATGAATCTTATGAGGCGGGCGTGGAATTCGTCAACACGCCTGACGAAGCCATTAAGAAACTGAAAGATTACATTTCCTGGAAACTGAAG
>CAZOPH010000222.1:0-2742 GCA_964581635.1 uncultured Smithella sp. | reverse complement strand
CGTCATGCTACATGCCTCGTCTGAACTCCAATGACTTCGACAGGGTCATCTTATCCACATACTTTAAATCGCCACCCATCGGCACGCCCATGGCAATGCGTGTGATCCGAATGTTTGCATCTTTGAACATCCGAGTAATCAGAAGCGCCGTGGCTTCGCCGTGGACATTGGGGTTGGTGGCCAGAATCAATTCCTGAAAATGGCCATCGCTGACGCGTTTTTGAAGTTCGCCCAGACGCAGATTTTCCGGTCCGATGCCGTCGAGGGGGGCCAGCGCGCCATGCAAAACGTGGTATGTTCCGTGAAAAACGCCGCTTTCTTCAATGGCGGCGAGAGCGTCCGGCTCTTCGACTACGCAGATCACATGCTGATCGCGTGCCGAATTACTACAGATATGGCAGATATCCTCTTCTGTCGGATTGAGACAGATCCGGCACAAGCGAATTTTTCGTTTAACTTCGACGAGGCTTTCCGCCAGTTTTTCCACATCATCAGGAGTGGCGCGCAAAATATAATTAGCCAGCCGTGCCGCTGTTTTTTCACCGATTCCTGGAAGCTTGGCCAGTTCGGCTATCAAACGTTTAATGGGTTGTGCGTAGGATTTCATGGGTTGCCTTACATGCCCATGCCGGGAATTCCCAGCCCGCCCGTGATCTTCGCCATTTCAGAGGAAGCCATTTCCTGTGATTTGCGGATGCCCTCGTTTACTGCGGCCGTAATCAAATCCTGCAGCATTTCGATATCTTCGGGATTCACCACGTCCTTTTCAATCTTTAACGAAACGATTTCGAACTTTCCGTTGACGATCACGCGAACCATACCGCCACCGGACTGCGCTTCGATGGTTTTTGTTTCCAGCTCCGCTTGGAGCCGGCCGATTTTTTCCTGCATTTTTTTGGCCTGTTTCATGATATTGCCGATGTTATGCACGTAATTAGCCTCCCTGTTTTTTATCAGTAATTGGTTTAATGTCGATCAGTTCCGCGCCTTCAAACTCAGCGATTACTTTCTGGAGAAGCGGAGAGTTCATGGCTTCACGCTTGATATCATTCAAGTTGTTTGCTTTGGTGCTGCGCCCGCTGTTGCTCGTTTTTGTCGCTTCAATGGTTTTAATTGCCAGGGAAACGTTTTGAGAATAATAAATGCCCGCGATTCTTTCCAGTTCTTCTTTTTGCTGTTTTTCCATAATGTTGTCCAGGAAAAGATAACCACTCGGAATACCCAGTGTCAAACAGCCGTTTTCCAATCCGAGAACTTCAGCCGCGTCGATTTTTGCCCCCAGAGGAGCGTTTTCCCTTTTGATAAATTTTTTCAGATCTTCGCCCGGCGAGGGTTTTGCAGCATGATGGAGCTCCTTTGGGTCGGGATTTTGTTTTTGCTGCGGCTGATCGACTGATTTTTGCGTACTGCCCGCCTGCGGCTTTTCGAGGGGCTGTTGTGCTGCAACCGGTTCAGCATCAAATCTGCCTCGAGATGGTGGCAGGCCGTTCTGAAGCCTTTGTTCCAGTGATTCGAGCGTTGCCAGTATTTCACCCACCGGAAGAACCGATTCCAGGTAGGCCATCCTGACGAGAACGGTTTCGATTTTCATTCGCACTTCCTGGCTGCGGCGCAGGCTGTCGGCTTCGTTGAGCAGGATATCCAGATAACGTTGCAACGTCTCGCGGGAAACATTTTGCGTCTGGCTTTTAAGCTTTTCCGCCTGTTCCGGTGCGATGTCAAAAGACGAAATACCGTCCGCGGCGATTTTGACCAAAAGCAGATTGCGGAAATGCTTCAAAAGCATGGAGTAGAAGTGTTTCATATCGATACCCGCCAGATAGGCTTCCTCCAGAATCATCAGGCAGACACCGGCATTGCGCGCCATAATTGCTTCGGAGAGGCGATATAGATATTTGCGGTCGGCAAGCCCCAAGATGTCTTCCACGTCTTCGTCTGAAACAGTCAAGCCGGCGTAGGAAATGACCTGATCGAATATACTCTGGGCGTCGCGCATGCTGCCGTCACCTGCTTCGGCAATCCAGGAAAGCGCCGTGGGGCTTACGGTAATACCCTCGGCGGCAGCCAGGCGGCCTAAATTGGCTGCGATTTCGCTCAGCGAAATGCGGCGGAAGTCATAGCATTGACAGCGTGAAAGAATCGTGGCCGGTACCTTGTGATTTTCCGTTGTAGCAAAAATAAAGATAACATGGCCGGGCGGCTCTTCCAGCGTTTTTAAAAGCGCGTTGAACGCTTCGCGGGTTAGCATGTGAACTTCATCGATAATGTAGATTTTATATTTGGAGACAGCCGGGGCAAATTTTACATTTTCCCGCAATTCCCGGATTTCGTCGATACCGCGGTTGGACGCGCCGTCAATCTCACGGACATCCATTGAGTTTCCATCCGTGATTTCTTTACAGTTTGAGCATTTGTTGCAGGGCGTAGCCGTCGGTCCCTGTTCACAATTAAGTGATTTAGCCAGAATACGGGCTACGGATGTTTTGCCGACGCCGCGGGGGCCGGAAAAGAGAAAGGCATGACCGATGCGTCCCTGGCCTATGGCATTTACCAGCGTTCGAACTACAGGCTCCTGGCCTGCGACATCGTCAAATGCTTGCGGGCGAAATTTTCGGGCTAAAACTAGGTATTCCAAGTGAGCCTCATAAACTCCATTCTATGGTTTTTATATGGGAGATAAATATAACTGGTGACCGGGTTTACCGCAACACACGATGGGATTTGCTGCCGCTGCTTCCTTCC
>CAZOPH010000221.1:0-2777 GCA_964581635.1 uncultured Smithella sp. | reverse complement strand
TTCCCAGCTCGCGCTGACAAAGGTCTGGTAGGAATTCTGGGGATTTTTAATGACGTCGGCCAGCGGCGTGGATTCCAGACTGGATAAACGTTTCCTCGCGGCGCTACCGTTGTACCCGAATTGCGGAAACAGAGGTGACCGAGTCTGCATCATAACGGCTTCCGCCTGCTCCATATTGGCTGCCGCGATTTTGATGTTTTTGTTATTGGCCAGAGCCTCGTTGATCAGGGCATCCAGAACCGGGTCTTCAAACTGTCGCCACCAGGCCTTGTTGACAGCATCTTGCGTTCCACCCTCACTGTATGTAAACGAAGAAGGCGTCTCAACAACGGGTTTCACATAGTCGGGCCCTATTGCGCAGGCGGTAAGGAGAAAAAACAATGCTGCTGACACAATCAGCCTAGGCATTTTCACTATCCTCCTTTTTTACCGCCGGCAATGAATCCGTTGCGTTTTCTTCGTTCGGGGGCCGGTCTTCTTTTTTAGCTTTGGAGCGTTCGCCCAGCTTGTCAAAAATGTAGAAAAGTAAAGGCACATAAAGCATCGCCAGTGTCGTCTCACCAATCATGCCCCCGATGATACCGGTGCCGATCGAATGACGGGCGTTGGCCCCCGCACCCATGGCAATGGCCAGGGGCAGAACGCCGAAGGCAAAGGCGAGCGACGTCATGATGATCGGACGCAGGCGCTGTTCACCGGCCTCGATGGTTGCGTCAATGATGGATTTGCCCTGCTTGCGCAGTTCGGTGGCAAAAGAAACACGCAAGATGGCATTCTTTGCCCCAAGCCCGATGAGCACCAGCAGGCCGATCTGAAAATAAACGTCGTTTTCCAGCCCGCGCAGCCAGTTGAAGAACAGCGCGCCAAGGATCCCGAATGGCACGGCCATCATGACGGACCCCGGCAGTGTCCACGATTCGTATTGAGCGGCAAGCACGAGGAAAACAATGATAAGGCCGAAGGCGAAAGCGGCCACGGATGTCAATCCGGATTTCTTTTCTTCAAAGGCCAGTCCCGACCACGCAAAGGTGTAACCCTGCGGCAGCACTTCCCTGGCTACTTCCTCCATCGCGGCAATGGCTTCGCCGGAACTGAACCCTTCCGCGGCCTGGCCGTTGATCTTCGATGCCGGAAAACCGTTAAAGTGAGGCAGCAGATCCGGTCCAGAAACCCAGCGGGTGGTGACAAGCGCCGAAAGGGGCACCATCTCTCCCTGTTTTGATCGGGTATAGAGACGCGTCAGGTCTTCCGGGTTCTGCCGGTATTTTGCATCCGATTGAAGGACGACATTCCATATCCGGCTGAATTCGTTGTATTGGCTGACCGTAAGCGAACCGAAATTCGCCTGAATCGTCGCGTAAACATCTTGAACGGAAACGCCCAGGAGGTTCGCTTTGGCGCGGTTCACATCTGCACTCATCTGCGGTGACGTCGCGCGGAAGGTGGTGTTCAGCCCTGCAAGTTCCGGCCGAAGTTTTGCCCTGGCCAGAAACTGTTGGGTGAGCTCGCCGAGTTTTGTCGCTTCTCCGGCTGCCATGTCCTGAATCCAGAATTCAAAACCGCCCGTCGTTCCGATACCGGGAATGGCCGGCGGTGCCACGGGAATTACCTTACCTTCCGGAATGTCCGAACATTTCTGGTACAGACTGGTCAGGACCGTGCGGGCATTTTCGGCTTTGGCCTTCTTGATGGAATCATATCGCTCCTCAAAAGGTTTCAGGGTTACAAAAAATGTTCCGGCATTGGTTTTAAATCCGTTGTCAATCAGGCTGTAACCGGTGAGCTGAGTGCGGTTTTCAACTCCCGGAAGGTTCTTGAAGACGGCATCCACACGGTCCGTAACTTCCTGTGTCCGATTGAGGCTGGTTGCGTCGGGCATAATGATGGACGTCAAAACGTAGCCTTGATCTTCATTCGGTACAAAACTCGCAGGAATATCTCTGAATAGATAAACAATGAAGCCGATCAGGACGGCCAGGATGACAAAGGCAATGACCACCCGCTTGATGACAAACAGGACAGCGTTCCCGAAGCCGCGGGTGATCGCGTCCACCCCGCGATTGAACCATCCGAAGAAACCGCGTGTCGGCGGTGCAGAGTGTTTCAGGATTACCCCGCACATGGCCGGCGTCAAAGTCAGAGCGATGAAACCGGACACCACGACCGAGATGACGATAGTGATGGCAAACTGTTTGTAAAGCTGTCCCGTGGCGCCCGGCAGGAAGGCAGCGGGGATAAAAACGGACGACATCACCAGGACAACGGCAACGAGGGATCCGGATATTTCCTGCATGGATTTGATGGTGGCCTCTTTGGGCTGGAGATGGTATTGGGCCATGTTGCGTTCGACATTTTCCACCACAACAATAGCGTCATCCACAACCATACCGATGGCCAGCACCAGGCCGAAAAGCGTGAGCAGATTGATGGAAAATCCCAGCGCCAGCATGCCGGTGAATGTGCTGATCAAAGCTACGACAATGGCCGTGGCACAGATGATCGTGGTCCGCATGCTCTGGAGGAAAAGGAAGACGATGATGACCACGAGAATGATCGCTTCGAACAGCGTGTGAATGACTTCCTTGATGGACAAACGGACAAAGTCGTTCGTGTCCAGAGAGATCGTGTAATCCATTCCGCTGGGAAACTGATTTTTCATATCGTTGAGGGCCTTGCGGACTGATTTGGACACCTCCAGCCCGTTCGCCCCGGGTTGCTGATAAACGGCAACAAAGGTTGCCGGTTTGCCGTTGAGCTTGCTGTCCAGAACATACTGC
>CAZOPH010000220.1:0-2816 GCA_964581635.1 uncultured Smithella sp. | reverse complement strand
AAAATCGGTGAAATTGCAAAAAGAAGCGGCGTTCGACCTTCAACCATTCGCTACTATGTCGGAGAGGGACTGCTGCCCAAACCCGAAAAGGCCAATGAAAAAATGGCCTTTTATGACGAGGCCTGTATTGATCGTCTGCGAGCCATTCAGGAACTTAAGGGGAAACGTTACTTTCCTCTCTATCTCATCAAAAATATTTTGCGCCGCATGGACGAGGGGCTGAGCCTGACCGAGGCGGAAACGGTGGAAAACGCTGTTTTTGGTTTGGATGACTATGCCGGGCATGGCCTGGTTGACCGGCAGGCTTTTCTGGAGACTACCGGCTTGGCGGAAAAAGATTTAAAGAAAGCGGAGAAAATGGGCATTTTGATTCCCCTTGCAACCGGCTCCGATAAACCGCTGTATGATGAAGACGATGTGCGGGTGGGACGCGATGGTATCAAGCAATTTTCCGCATTAGGTATGGAACTGGACGAACTATTCTTTTGGGTTGAGTTGGGCAAAAAAATTGTAAAAAAGGAAATGGCGCTTCGCCGTAAAATTGTTGCCGGTAAATCCACAAGAGAGAATATCCTCATCACCACCGAACTTACCCGAATCGGCGAATTCTACCGCGAGTATATCTTAAGGCGTCTTTTCCAGAAACAGGTTGAGCAAAATATTCAAAAAAGTTTGAAAAAATTAAAATACCGGCCGCACAAGCAAGGCGGCACAAAAGATTAAAGGAGGCATTAATGTTTAAAACAGCAATTACAGAAATGTTTGGTGTGAAGTACCCGATTATCTGCGGAGCCATGATGTGGCTTTGCAAACCGAAAATGTGCGCGGCAGTGTCCAACGCGGGTGGCATCGGTAATCTGACAGCCGGCAATTATGAAACGGCGGACGAATTTCGCGCGGCAATCAGGGAAACTCGCAAACTCACCGATAAGCCGTTCTTTGTTGCGATTACGCTTTTACCGTCGGTGCGAATCACACCGGAACACCACAAGATGTATGTTAAGGTCTGCGCCGAAGAAAAGGTAGCCGGTATTGAGTTTTCCGGCACGCCGCTGGATAAGGTGGCGGGAATGGAAGCCGTCGAGCTGTTGAAAAATGCCGGCGTGAAAATGTTTCACAAAGTCGGTGCGGTGCGACACGCGCTGCACGCCGATAAAATCGGCTTTGACGGCATTTATGCGGCGGGCATTGAAGAAGGCGGGCATCCGTTAAATGACGATGTCACCTCTATGGTTCTCACACCGCGCATCGTCTCCTCCGTTAAAATTCCCGTGGTGACTGTCGGCGGAATCGCGGACGGCCGAACCATGGCCGCGGCGCTCGCCCTGGGCGCCGAAGGCGTGATGATGGCCAGCCGATTTATCGCCACAAAGGAATGCGAGGTGCATGATAATATCAAACAGGAACTCATCCGGAGGCAGGAATTTGATACGGTGATTTACGGCAAATCCATTGGCCTGCAGGGGCGCGGCCTAAAGTCCAAAGTTTTAGAAGAAGTTCTGGCGATTGAAGCCAGACATGGCGGATTTGAAGAGCTCATCCCCCTTTTATCCGGTCAGAAGGTAAAGGAAGCCTGGGAAACTGGTGATGTCAATTACGCGCCTTTGATGGTTGGTCAGTCCATCGGTTTGATCAACGATATCCCCACCTGTCAGGAACTGATGGAAAGAATGGCGGCCGAAGCCAAGGCATGTTCGGCAAGAGTCGCAAAGCTCTGTGGAAATTGAATTACAAAAAAAGTCAGAAAAACTTAAATCATATAAGGAGCAACTATGAAAACACGATTAACTGAAATGGTCGGTATCAAGTACCCGATTCTGCTCTCCGGCATGAGCTGGATCAGTGTACCGAAAATGGTGGCGGCGGTATCCAACGCCGGTGGATTGGGCATTCTGGCAACAGGTCCGCTGAACGCTGCGCAAACCAGGGAAGCCATCCGCGAAATCCGCAAACTGACGGATAAGCCCTTTGGCGCGAACGCGTCGCTGATGTTTCCGGGCGCAGCAGAAAATGCAAAAGTCCTTTTGCAGGAAAAAGTACCCGTGATTAACTTCGCGCTGGGAAAGGGTGACTGGATTGTGAAAGAAGCCCACAAGTACGGCGGGAAGGTTTTTGCCACCGTAGTCAATGTGAAACATGCGAAACGAGCCCAGGATTTCGGTACGGACGCGGTCATCGCCACCGGTCAGGAAGCGGCGGCTCACGGTGAAGACGTGACATCGCTGGTTTTGATTCCGCATCTGGCGGAAAATCTGAAAATTCCCGTCATTGCCGCCGGCGGTTTTGCCGATGGCCGTGGAATCGCGGCCGCCCTCGCACTGGGCGCGGAAGGCGTTGCCATGGGAACCAGGTTGATGACAACCAAAGAAAGTCCGCTGCATGAAAACTTTAAAAAACTCACTATGGAAAAAGACGTCTATGACACACTCTTTTCCAAGCGATTTGACGGTATTTTATGCCGGGTCATGAAAACGGACGCAGCCAAGAAAGCGATAAAAAATGGTTTGAGCTGGCCCGCCGCCTTTTTCAACTCGCAGGATATCGCCAAACAAATAGGCGTACCCTATTTCAAACTGTTTTTGGGTGTGCTGGCATCCGGCTACAAAAACGCCAAACAACTGGCTTTCATGGCCAATGCTTTCAAAGCTATTAAGGACGCTACCGAAGACGGCGATTCGAAAAAAGGCGTGCTGCCGGTCGGACAGGTGCAGGGCCTGATTCATGATCAACCGACGGTTGCCGAGCTTTTTGAAAGAATTATGAAAGAAGCAAAAGCCGCACAGGCTAAAGTAAACGCGGCTCTCGATTAAGCCGGC
>CAZOPH010000219.1:0-2817 GCA_964581635.1 uncultured Smithella sp. | reverse complement strand
ATATGAACATTGATGAAAAATACAAAAAAGTCGGCGAAGTCATCAGCACAGCCGGAGGAACACCGCTTCCGGTTAATGACACCCTGATTAAACTTTTGAAATTTTTTATTCGAGAAGACGAGCTCGATTTTGTTGCTGCTTTCAAGGATAAAAAATCCCAGACCATGGAACAGCTCAAGCTATCCAGCGGATTATCGGAAGAAGAAATAAATAAAAAAGTAAAGGATCTGGCGGGCAGGGGCGTTATCTTCAATCAGCCCAACAGCAAAGGGCTGATGGTTTTTCGATTGCTGCCGCTGTTTAACGTCGGAACTTTCGAATACAATTTCATGGGCAAGTTGGAGAGAAATGAGAGAAGCAAGGAAATCTCTGCATTATTCACGAAACTCTTCGCGGAACTGAACAGCATGGTTCAAGATAATTATGATGCGATTATTCCCATGCTCATGACCGCCCCGGCCGTTGACAGAACCGTGCCGGTTTTTGAAAACAAGCCGAAGAATGAACCGGTTAAAATTATCATCAATCAAGAACTGGAAACAGCGGTGGATCGAATTGTTCCTTTTAAAAGAGTTGAAGAACTCATTCAAAAATTTGACGAGATTGCACTGGGCCATTGCTTCTGCCGTCATCATATGGATTTGGAAGGAACGCCGTGCAAGCAGACGGATGAAAGGGAGACCTGCTTCACCTTTGGAAAATCGGCAAGATTTACCTCGGAGCAGGGTTTTTCCAGAATGATTGGTAAAGACGAAGCGCTGAAGATTTTAAAGCAGGCGGAGGAAGCGGGGCTGGTCCATAAGGCCTATCATCCCAATTTCGATACCAGCAAGGATGAAACAAGCATTTGCAACTGCTGTCGGTGCTGCTGCGCCAACGGCGTCGATCACATGATTGCGCCTATCGCAAACGTGACCAATTTTCTATCCGTGGTCAACGACGATCTCTGCATCGGGTGCGGGAAGTGCGAACAGGTATGCCATACCTACGCCGCTTATGTAAATGACGATAAAAAAGCCCGCAGAAGAGAAGAGCGCTGCATCGGCTGCGGGGTGTGCGCGCATTTCTGCCCGCAAAACGCGATATCCATGGTGAAAGGTGAAGAAAGAATCGTGCGGATTCCGCCGCCGCATGGTGGTAATGCGAAAAAAAGTAATGGATTACATCCCTGACATTTTCCCGGATGTATCTCGTGAGAATACCGGGCTTGTCGCGTGAAAGGGGGTTTTTTATTGCCAGTTGTTCTTAAAAAATTGCATAATTGATAACCAATTAAAATATTTGCATTTAATATAAAAATGTTATATTTTACCTAGTAAATGTTACAAAAATATCGAAAAATTGGTTATGTTTTATTACAAAAATTCCTTATAAATGGTTAGGATTTGTGACTTGTTTAGCCGAAACATAGAAAAATTGTTGATCGAATGGAAAAAAAAGAAGGGAAGGAAACCTCTTGTTATTCGAGGCGCTCGCCAGGTTGGAAAGACTGCTGCTGTTCATCAATTTGGAAGCACAGCGTTTGCTTCGTATATTTACATTAATCTGGAACTGGAAGATCATGCTGCCCTGTTTGCACGTATGCAGCCAGTCCGGGAGTTGCTCCAGCTCATTCAAATAAAATTCAATAAAAAGATTACACCCGGTTCCACGCTTATTTTCGTTGATGAGGTTCAAAATTCAGACATTGCCATGAATCAACTGCGCTATTTCTATGAAGAGATTCCAGACCTTCATGTCATTGCGGCGGGTTCGCTGCTGGAAGTTAAGATAAAGTCGGAGGGGTTCACATTTCCTGTCGGGAGGGTGGAATATTGCTATCTTCATCCGGTGACATTTGATGAGTTCCTTGCCGCGCTGGGTGAAATTCAAGCACTTAACTTCACTACGTCTGTCAAGTCGGACACTGTTATCCCCGAAGAAATACACGCGATGATGATGAAATTGTTTCACACCTATCTCCTGGTTGGCGGCATGCCCGAAGTGGTTGCGCGTTATGCCGAAACGCAATCATTCCTTGATGTTGATCCGGTGTATGAATCTATCATCACCGGTTTGCGGGATGATGTTTCCAAGTATGCAAGCGCAGCGAAGACGAAGTACATCCAGCACATCATCGAACATGCTTCAAAATATGTCGGCCTTCAGATCAAATACGAAAAGTTCGGGGAATCGAATTTCCGCAGCCGGGAGATGAGTGAGGCCTTTGATGTGTTGGAAAAAGCAATGCTCATCAGTCGGGTCTTTGCATCAGCATCAACACGGATGCCCCTGATGAGTAATCTTAAAAAACTCCCTAAGATCCTGCATCTCGATATCGGGTTGGTCAACTACCAGATCGGAATGCGATCCGAAATTGCCAGAATACAGGATATTAATGCCGTATATCATGGCCAGTTGGGAGAGCAAATCGTCGGGCAGACATTGCTGGCTATGAACACTAACAGAAATGCAAATCTTCATTACTGGTACCGCGAGCAGAAAGGTGCAACTTCAGAAGTGGATTATCTGACGGTTCTGAATAACCGGCTTGTGCCGGTGGAGGTCAAATCTGGTAAAACGGGAACATTGCGGTCACTGCATAATTTTATCGATGAAAGCCAGAGTAATTTTGCCATCAGGATATACTCCGGAAAAATGGAAACCGAAAAAATATCAACGAGAAATAAAAAGACATTTACGCTCTTTTCTGTTCCTTTTTATCTGCTATACCGGATTCATCAACTTGTTTAAACAAGGCAAAGGAATAGGAATGAAGTTCAACATAATTCCGTATTATGTTATTATCCACATAAAATGGAAATAAAGGAACATCGG
>CAZOPH010000218.1:0-2824 GCA_964581635.1 uncultured Smithella sp. | reverse complement strand
CAGCAATACTATTACTTTAATGAATTTGCTTTTCACCGTTGGTATTGTTAAAAGCTTACAACTTTTTAAAGGAGGAGCTTTTTTGATGAAAAACATTTTTTCAACCCGTACAGGGATTATTGTTGTTGGAGCGGTGATCGGCATTGGTGCGGCGCTGCTCCAGTATTTCGGTAATCCGCCTAATATGGGGATTTGCGTAGCCTGCTTTGAGCGCGATATTGCCGGTGCTCTGGGATTGCACCGCGCGGATGTCGTACAGTATCTTCGTCCGGAAATTATGGGATTTGTCCTAGGTGCTTTTGTGGCGGCCTTCCTTGCCGGAGAGTACAAACCACGTGGCGGCTCGGCGCCTCTTATCCGCTTTTTTCTAGGGGTTTTCGCTATGCTTGGCGCTCTGGTATTTCTGGGGTGTCCGTGGCGCGCACTTTTAAGACTGGCGGGCGGTGACGGCAACGCGATTTTGGGATTGCTTGGCCTCATTTCGGGCATTTTTGTCGGTGTGCAATTCCTTAAACACGGTTACAGTCTTGGTCGTTCTTACACGCAAAGGAAGGCCAGCGGCTGGATTTTTCCGGCGATAATGGTTGGACTCCTTCTCTTTTTAGTGTTTCAAGTCACCTTCACACCGGGCGGACCCATTTTCTTCAGCGCGAAGGGTCCCGGCTCGCAACACGCCCCAATTTTCATCAGTCTGATCGCCGGTCTGGTCATTGGTGCGCTTGCTCAACGCAGCCGCTTCTGCACCATGGGCGCGTTTAGGGATGCTATTTTGATCAAGGATTTTCATTTGATCAGCGGTGTGGCCACCCTGCTGGTTTTTGCATTTGCCATGAACTTGATTCTTGGTCAATTCAAACCTGGTTTTGAAGGTCAACCCATCGCCCATACCAATCATGTCTGGAATTTCTTGGGCATGGCTCTTGCCGGTTTGGCGTTTGTTATGGCGGGCGGCTGTCCCGGGAGACAACTGTTTCTCTCTGGCGAAGGCGATATGGACGCGGCGATATTTGCCCTCGGCATGATTGTCGGGGCGGGGATTGCCCATAACTTTGCGACGGCCTCATCTCCGAAAGGAATAGCCGCTTTCGGTCCCGCTGCCGTTATCATCGGATTTATTTTTTGCCTGATTATCGGTTTCACGCAAAGAGATAAGATAACAGCTTGATTATTGAGAATGGAGAGTGATAATGACAACAAAACGTATCGATGCACGAGGCCTGTCCTGTCCACAGCCGGTTGTATTGGTTGACAGGGCTATTACAGATGGCAATACCGATCTGGAAATTTTAGTTGATAACGAAGTTGCTCGTGAGAATATCACACGTCTTGCCACCCGGCGCGGCCTCAAAACGGATGCGCGACAGGAAGGCCCAGACATGGTGATTCGAACTGCCAAGGCCTAAATAAAGATCATCAATGGAAACACTTTATCTGGATAACGCCGCAACGTCATTTCCGAAACCGGAAGCGATGCTTGCGGCGATGATTAATTATTCTCAGGCCATTGGCGCATCTCCCGGACGCTCAGGCCACGGACTTTCCATTGATGCGGGACGGGTAGTTTTTGAAGCCAGGGAAAAGCTAGCCCGTCTCTTCAATATAGAAGATCCTCTGCGCATCGCCTTCACTAAAAATGTAACGGAAGCTGTTAATATCGTCTTGTTTGGTTTGCTGAAAAGGGGAGATCATGTTGTTACAACCAGTATGGAACATAATTCCGTCATGCGGCCGCTGCGTTTTCTTCAGTCGCAAGGCGTCGAATTATCGGTTATTCCATGCTCATCGCAAGGCGATCTTGATCCGAATGATGTCCACCGCGCTTTGCAGAAAAATACAAAATTAGTCGTCATGACCCATGCCTCCAATGTGACGGGCACCATCATGCCCGTTGAAGAAATCGGGAAGATGACCAGCAACCGGGGAGATGTTTTGTTGTGTGTGGATGCGGCCCAGACAGCAGGCGCGTTACCCATTGATGTGAAGAAGATGTCCATTGATCTTCTGGCCTTCACCGGTCACAAATCTCTCTATGGCCCTCAGGGCACAGGAGGTATCTATATTCGAGAAGGTCTCGAACAGCAGATTACGCCTTTGATGCGAGGAGGGACGGGCAGCCGCTCGGAGTTTGAAGCGCAACCGGAGTTCATGCCGGACAAGTATGAAAGCGGAACGCCCAACGCCATTGGACTTACCGGCCTTAGTGCGGGGGTATCTTTTATCCTAAAGCAGAAGGTAGAAGCTGTTCGAGCGAAAGAGGAACAACGGACATCTCGCTTTCTTCAGCAGTTAAAAGAAGAAAAAGATCAAGTGACAATTTACGGACCAAATGACGCCCAGAGACAAACGGCTGTGGTCTCCTTTAACTTGAAGAATATTTCACCATCGGATGCCGCTCTCTATTTTGAAGAAAAATGGGGGATCATGTGCCGGCCAGGCCTGCATTGCGCGCCAGCGGCTCACAAAACAATTGGAACATTTTCGCAGGGCACGGTACGTTTCAGTTTCGGTTTTTTCCATAGCGAAAAGGATATTGATACGGCAGCCGCAGCGGTGAGAGATTTACTCCAAAAGGAAAATAGACTTTAGTCATGACGCAAAAAGAATCTTCAGGTGTTGTCCTTTTTGAATCTGTAAGCCACGCGCTACGAGCGGAAAAATTGATCAAAGCCGAAAATATTACCTGCAAATTAATTCCCGTACCACGTCATCTCAGTTCCGATTGCGGCGTTTGCCTGCGTTTCAACACGGACGCCAAAGAACAAATAGAAAATATCCTTCGGGGCAAACTGGATTTCTTCGAGATCAGGCTTCTCTGAATATAAGA
>CAZOPH010000217.1:0-2839 GCA_964581635.1 uncultured Smithella sp. | reverse complement strand
GATTAAGGATAATGGATAAACCTGACTTTAATTTGCGCGATAACACATGGCGGTTGTTTGAAATCATGCTACTAAGGAGAGGATAAAATGTTGTTCATTTTTAAAAGTGGACTCCATCAATAACGATAGCTCAGGCTTTGAAAGCCGGAGCTATCGTTGCAAACCATTCCCTCTTCAAAACGCCTCATTTTTTCAGCAGATCCCGGATTTCCGCCAGTAGCACCTGATCCGCAGTCGGAGCAGCAGGGGCTTCCTCCTTCTTCTTCATAATCATGCCAACGAATTTGACAATGAAAATATACAACGCCAGTGCAATAATTAAGAAATTGACAATTTCTCCGACAAACAATCCATAAGGAATTTCCTTACCGTTTATCACCCACTTCCAGGCCAGATAGCCCTGTTCTCCCGGCATCACCACGCTGATTAACGGCATAATGATGTGCTTGACCAGAGAATCGATGATTTTACCGAACGCGGCGCCGATAATCACGCCGATGGCCAAATCAACTACATTACCCTTTAATGCGAAATTCTTGAACTCCTCCAGAAGACCTGATACTTTTTTTGGGGGCTCCATGTTTTCTCCTTTCTGTTTTTTTTGAATTACTGAATCTTGGACATTTCCTCGTAAATCTTTAAATCAATCACACTAAAGAAATTATCATATTGCTCTTTTTGTAACAGGCGTCGCATTTCCCAGCCATTATTTGTTTTCTTTTCCGTGGTCACAGCGAGGCTCACTTCACATTCCTTCCAGTTGAGCCTTTTCACTCGAGCTGTGGTTTTTGTACGCCAATCGTCCGAAACCACATAGTCCGAATCGATCCGGTGATTCTTTTCATCGATAGTGACATTGCTGCCGATGTTTTTTTCTTTTAAAACACTGGCAATGGCTTTGAGAATGACTTTCTCCTTGGCCTCATAAATATATGTATGCTCATCAGGTTTGGATATGACCGTCCTGCCAAACTCCGTGGCGCAGGACATAAGAGGGATGACAAGAATTGAAGCAAGCAACAAAAGAACATTTTTTTTTAACATACCCTCCCCTTCATGACCCTGATAAAATGCTAGCGGTTATTTCCGTTTACCCACCAATCGCTTTTGTCTTTGAACCACCAGTGTGAGGAATCCGTTTGAATAATGCGTGCGGCCAAATTCTTGCCTTCTTCGGTGGACAGCCTCTGCAGGGCATACTTAATCCATTCATCAGAATATTTATTGCCCAGATCGCCATATTCTTTCAGTTGTAAAATGAGCGCGATTTGATCGGCATCACGCGCAATCTGAGATTCTTTGGTTTCTTTCGCATTAAACTCTTCAATAGCCTGCCGGATATCACCTCCGAAAAAAAGGCCTTCCGTTAATTCTCTGACCGCCTTGGCTTCATCGACTTCCACATATTTTTTATTGACATAGTTCATGTCACCCGTGCGCGCTTCCGGTAAATCGTGAAGGACACACATTTTCAAAACGCGCAGTTCGTCCAGCGAATCATTGAGCTTACACAGCGCGTAACCGACGAAAACCGCTCGCAAAACATGTTCGGCCACCGACTCCCTGCCGCTGCCCAGAAACTGGTAACCGCTGCGGGGGGTTTTGCAGAGCATTCCAACTTCAAACAAGAAATCAGCAATACTTTCCATCTTACCCCTTTTTCAGCACCTTAATGCGATTGCCCATCATTTCCGACATTTTTGTGATTTGTAACTGCAAAGAAGCGATACTGTCCGGTCTTGAGCTTTCAATTTTTTCGAGCTGCCCCTTCCAATGTTCCAGAAGAGCAATCTCATTTTCCCTCAATTTCTTTTCAAATCTTTCCTGATACTCTTTAATAAAAGCGGCGGATGAATCCATAGGCGCCATTTTGCATCCTCCTTGACATCCTTAACGTGATTGTGCGGCATTATATCATTCGCTCTCAAACATGCAACAAACAATTTAATAAATGATAATTTGACAGCCTCCTCTAAATACTATAAGAAATCGCCACAAAGACATATTAAGAATGGTACAAAGATCCTATGGGCTGCAAACCAAATCCTGAAGATATCGCCGGCGGGCAGGCAATTCTCGAAGGCGTCATGATGCGTCACGGCAATAAAATTGCCGCCGCGGTAAGAAGACCGGACAAAGAAATCGTTTTTCAGGAACGCGACTATGTTCCGTTAACCAAAAGATACAAACCACTGGGATGGATGTTTATCCGGGGCACAATCAGCTTGTTTGAAATGATGATCATCGGCATTCAATGCCTGATGTTTTCGGCGGAGGTCGCCCTATCCGAAGAAGAAAAAAAGCCTCAAGGCTGGGAAATGTACGTTTCATTCGTCATCAGCTTTGCCGTGGCTATTTTTTTCTTTGTCGTCGTACCGGCTTTTTTCTTTACCAAAGTAAAATTCTATATTGATAGCCTGCTTCTTTTAAATATTCTGGAGGGCTGTGTCCGCCTGGGCATGTTTCTTTGTTTTCTGTCCGCCACCCTCCTGATGGCTGATATGCGTCGCGTTTACATGTATCACGGCGCAGAACACAAAACCGTTTTTGCCTGGGAAGACGGACAGGATCTGACCGTAGAAAATGTTAAAAAATTCTCCACCCGACATCCCCGATGCGGCACCAGCTTTATTCTTTTCGTGATGATCGTTTCCATCCTTGTTTTTTCCTTGCTCGGTCGTCCGGATTTTATCCACCGGGTTATCTATAAGATTTTACTGCTGCCCGTTGTTGCCGGTATTTCCTATGAAGCTATCCGCTTTACTGGAAAATACGGCCGATTCAAACTGGTACAGGTCCTGAGCTGGCCGGGGCTTGCGCTGCAAAAGATCACCACCCG
>CAZOPH010000216.1:0-2853 GCA_964581635.1 uncultured Smithella sp. | reverse complement strand
ACATGATGTCCCGTGTCTGATACAACCAATTACTGTGTGCCATATTGAATTCCTCCTGTTGAAAATGAAAGGCACAAAATGAATAGAATCCTCTGCCATACAAGATTCACAGCTCTTTTTCCCGATCTGTCTCCATGCCTACCCCTTTGCAAGAACTTGATCCCTTTCAAGCCGCTGTTCATTTACTGCCGTTTAAATTCCGATTCGCCCGCGTTCGTTTCACATCCCGCACCAGTCGGTTATTTCCCGCTGAATACCGCCTTACGCCGTTCAATAAAAGATTGCAGACCTTCCTTCATATCCTCGCTTTTCATCACTTCGGCGACATCCTGAAAAATAACTTTTTTCGCGGCCTGTTCGCCCTGCGTTTCCGCTAGACGGCCGCTTTTCAAAATGTTGCGAACCCCCAACGGCGCCGCGCTCGCCACTCTTCTTGCCAGTTCCATCGCCTTTTCCAGTTGCTTCCCCGGTTCGGTCACATGCTGCACCAAACCCATGCGGTAGGCGTCTTCGGCGTTCCATTGATCGCCGGTTAAAAGATAGCGCATCGCATTGGACCAGCCCATGTCCCTGGCTAATCTGATGGTGCCGCCTCCGCACGGGAAAAATCCGCGGAGCACTTCCAGCTGGCCGAATCGCGTATCTGACGCCGCCACGCGGATATCCGCGTTCAGCATCATTTCCACGCCCCAGGTATAGCAATACCCTTGAACGGCGAAAATGATCGGTTTACTGCAGCGCTTCTCATTCGCCATATAAAATGGATCAATTTCATTTTTTGCGTCCACAGTAAAACCCGAACCGCCGCTGAACAAATCCGTCCAATCGGTCAACTCGAGTCCTGACGTAAAATGCGGACCGTTAGCGTACACAACCCCCACCCATAAATTGTCATCCTGATCCAGTTTGTAATAGGCCTGCGCCATTTTGGAATACATTTCCCGCGTCAGGGCGTTATACTTTTTGGGCCGGTCGATTTCAATGAGTAGAATATGCTCTTCGGTTTTGATATTGATGGTCATCAGATGTTCCTTATTATAAATTTTTACTGACCGGCAGTATAAGGAAAGGACGGATATCTGTCAATAAAATAAAGACTGGCTGGCGCAAGGGATATCGGCGCTCATCGTGAGACTATCACGTGTTCGACTAACGCAGCGGCATCACGCACGCAAGGGCGACAAATTAAATTGAAACATTCGTTGTTGGTATAATATGACTGCCCATCCGGGGTGCGCAAGTCACAACCGCTTAATAACTCCCGGCAAAGACAGGAGCGGTGTTTAGCGGAAAAACGATTCATGAATTCGCGGATTTTCGAATAAGTCAAATCCGTTTCAGCGCGCGTATCATTTTTTCCCCTGCCGAATTTCAGGCCCAGTACCACAATCCCGCCCGATACGGCGCCACAGACCTCTCCCTGACGCCCCATGCCCGCTCCCAAACCGCACGAAAGCTTCAGCGCCGTTTCGGCGTCCAATCCCAATTCTTCACAAAAGGAAAACAAAACGGACTGTGCACAATTGTAACCTTCCCTAAATTTTGCTTCAGCCATTTCCGAATGTGTTTCCATGATTCATCCTTCCCTTTAATTTTCAGTTTTACATGGACTTTACGAGGCTAGAATAACATTTTTACTTTTATATTCAAACGATTATTAGCCATGGCCCATCACCTGTAACCCCTCGCTTATTTCCCAATCTTTCTTCTTGACAAATTCAAATATGGTTGTATGTTACAACCACTATGAAAAAGACCACACCAAATCATGACGAGTTCATGGACCTGTTCATCGGACTTTCCCAAGCAACGCGCTGTTGCCGGCAAGATACAGCCTTTTGCGAGGGCGTTACCTTTCATCAGTTTGTCATTCTGGACGCCGTGGGTAAAAACAAAGAGCTGAATATTGCAGACTTACATAGGATTCTTTCCGTGGAAAAAAGCACGACCACCCGGCTGGTCAATCCTCTTATTTCAAAAGGTCTTCTGAAACGAGAAAAATCAAACCTCGATTCCAGAGCCTTTGTGCTGACCCTGACCGAAGACGGCAGGAATATTCATCAAAAAGTTCAGCTTTGTCTTGAAGATTTTTTTAATAAAGTAGCGTCTAATCTACCGGTAGGCAAGAGGGATAACATTTTGCAGGTTGTGCAAATGTTTATCAACGCCATAAAAAAGGCAGCAGGTGTTTGCGATTGTTGTACATAATATCGAGGGTACAAATATGGAAGGAAATAAGAAGAGCCTTGACCCAGGTGTCAAATTTGAGTTTCCGGTCATTTCGGAACAGGCAACTTGCGGTTGCAGCGTTAACACCTTAACCGATGCAGTGAACGCAGTCCCCAGCCTGGATCAGTCTTTTGTTTCAGGATCGGTTTCCACGCCCGCGGGTGATTTACCGAAAGTTTCATCCATATTGACGAGGCAAGACCAATGGGGAACGCTCAAGGCCCGCATCGGCGTGGGGAGAATGAACTACACGATTAATCCCGGTCTTTACGCATTGGAGAAGCCGGATGAAAATGCGCCCGTGCTGGTTACCGCCAATTACAAAATGAGTTTTGACTATCTGCGGAAGGAGCTGGCGGGCCGTAATGCCTGGATTCTGGTTCTGGATACCAAGGGCATCAATGTCTGGTGCGCAGCAGGCAAAGGCACGTTCGGAACGCAGGAACTTTTAAAAAGGATCGACGCAAGCCGTCTCAAAAATGTCGTCAGCCATAGAAAAATCATTCTTCCTCAGCTGGGAGCGCCCGGTGTGGCTGCGCATCAAGTCAAACAACTCTCCGGCTTCAAGGTTTACTATGGTCCCGTCCGCGCTTCTGACCTGCCCGCCTATCTTGACGCTGGATT
>CAZOPH010000215.1:0-2857 GCA_964581635.1 uncultured Smithella sp. | reverse complement strand
AGGCGGTTTCGCTGATCGTCTCCGGTGAATGTGTACACGGAATTACGGCCTTTCTCTCCAAACAGAAACCTGTGTTTCCCGATATCGAATCCTGACAGGATAGAACCAAGTAAAAAAGATGGAAAACATCTTTCGCCGGCCTTATACCGACGAGCAATTTCTGGTGAATACCAGGATTGCGCAAAGAAAAACCACTACTGCAATGCACAGATCAAAAAATGACACTTGACAATTCCATTCATAACCCACAAGAAAATTGCGTATTATTATGATTTATGTCAAGTTTGTCCCCGACTGGCATAAATTAAATTTGACAATATCTTTTATTACACGTAATATAATTGCGTGTTAAATTAATAAATGTCATAAGCGAGCTGTGATGAAACTGAGGGCTTTTTTCCGCAACCATCCTGTTTTTACTGTCGAGGACTTTGCCGGTTTTCTGTCTTCCGATGGAACGCACAACCTGAGAACACAGGAATCTCTTCTTACCTACCATGTGAAAGCAGGAAATATTGTCCGTGTCCGCCGTGGCCTGTATGCATCTGTGCCTCCGGGAGCTTCTGCGGAAACCTGTCCAGTCGATCCTTTTCTCCTTGCCGCCCGAATGGCAAAGGATGCCGTACTGGCCTATCATACGGCCTTGGAGTTTCACGGTAAGGCTTATTCAGTGTATGAACGCTTCACGTATTTCAGCAGCAAACCCGTGTCCCTCGTCAGTTTTCGCGCTCATCAGTTCAAAGGCGTCAGCTTGCCCAAAGCACTTGTCCAAAAGAATGCAACATCCTTCAACATAATAAAAACGGATCGGTCGGGGATGGCAATATCTGTGACCGGTCTGGATAGGACCTTTGTGGATGTCCTTAACCGGCCGGACCTGACGGGAAGTTGGGAAGAGATATGGCGCTCTCTGGAATCCGTTGAGTATTTCGATCTTGAAAAGGTTGCCTCATACGTTGATTTCCTCGGCAACGCCACCACTGCTGCGAAAGTCGGTTTCTTTCTCGAACAACACCGGGAATCCTTAATGGTTGATGAAGTGCATCTGAAAATGTTCCGTGACCGGCGGCCGCGTCGCCCGCATTATATGGAGCGCAGCCGAAGGCAGGCGGGCCGTCTTGTTGCCGACTGGAACCTTGTCGTTCCCGAAGAGGTTTATGGAAGATCATGGGAGGAACAACTGTGAAGATTTCTCCCGAGACGCTCATCAAACAGGCGGAGGCCACCGGATTCCGGCCAGACATGCTCGAAAAAGTGGGTTTGCTGCTGCAACTGCTCGATGCGATCCGCTCTCACCCCTTTCTGAAAAACAAGCTGGTTCTCAAAGGCGGCACAGCCCTGAACCTTTTTATCTTCGATGTCCCACGCCTCTCCATCGATATTGATCTCAATTATGTGGGTGCGGCGGATCGGGAGGCCATGCTTGCAGAACGGCCCAAGATTGAAGAAGCGCTACAAGCCGTGTTTTCCCGCGAAGGATTCACGGTCCGGCGCGTGCCGGCGGAACATGCGGGTGGAAAATGGCAGCTTCGCTATCCGAGCGCCGGCGGCCAGGGCGGCAATCTGGAAGTCGATGTCAACTTCATGTTCCGAATCCCCTTATGGCCGGTGCATGCTATGGATTCGCGACCGGTCGGCATCTGGCAGGCTGCGGGCATCGCCGTGGTGGACATCCACGAGCTTGCGGCAGGCAAGCTCTCGGCGTTAATTTCACGACAGCAGGCGAGGGACCTGTTTGATTGTAGCAATCTCTTTCACCTGGAGGGTCTTGATCGGGAACGCCTGCGCCTGGCGTTTGTCGTCTATGGCGCCATGAGCCGCAAGGACTGGAGAACCGTCACCCCAGTCGATGTGGATTTTGATATCGCTGATCTGGATCAAAAGCTGATACCCACCCTGCGAGCCTCAGGGATAGAAAGAATACAGAAGGATCATTTCAGCAAGAGCCTTGTTGCAGACTGCCGCAATTTTCTGGCCGGACTTTTGCCATTTACAGACAATGAAATGGAATTTCTCAATCAGGTCCTGGATAAAGGAAAGATAGCCTCGGAGTTGCTGACCGACGATACAGACATGCAGGATCGTATCAGACGCCACCCGCTTCTTGAATGGAAAGCCATGAATGTGCGGGAATTTAAGAAATGATTAAATCGTAATCATCATCTTCACCAGGCCAAAGGGTGGGTACATGGTGAATGTGATTTAGGAGGACCATAACATTATTTATTCTGACAAAACCCCGTCTTCCAGATGCCATCGGTCATGACGAGGCGGGACGGTTCGTCCGGCCTTACCGGTTGTTTGTATTTTTCGATGCTGTACTCGGGATCATGGGGCAGTTTTAAAATTTTGTCTCCGGGCTGAGGCATGACGGGATAAATAACGCGGCCTCGCGCTGCTGCAAAAAGCTCGTCAATACTTGCATAGGCCGTCAGTTCTTCCATGGTCTTGAGCGTCGGCGGCATCAACATAATCTCTTTATTGTAATGCATTTTCAGGATGTTTCCTGGCTTTGCCCAGAGACTGTCCGTTAACTCGCTGCAATCGGTTGTCGTCTTTTGACCTTCGGGGAGTTCAACCAGGAAAAAAAAGGTTCTAAATCGCTTCGGCATAATTTCCGGCGTGATCCAGTGGGCGTAGGGAATCAAAGCATCCAGAGGAAACTGCAAATTTTCTTTTTCTGCAATGTCATGGATCGTTACGGCACCAGCGTTAAGCTCACGCCGGTATGTGGTAAAACGAACATTTTGCTGATCTGAATCGAAATGGATGGAATGACCACTGGATGTTCGTGCAATGAGTACGCCTGCTTCTTCAAAAGTTTCCCGGATGGCGCAGATAAAAAAACTCTGCGCCA
>CAZOPH010000214.1:0-2866 GCA_964581635.1 uncultured Smithella sp. | reverse complement strand
AAATTCGGCGCGTCAGGCGCGGTTGGTTCTCTGGTATCGCTTTCGCTGATCATGGAATTGGGACCTGTCCTCACCGCCATCATGATTACAGCACGGGCCGGATCGGCGATTACAGCCGAGATCGGTATCCAGCGCATCAGTGAACAGATAGACGCTCTGCACACCATGCGGATCAATCCCATCCGGTATCTCATCAGCCCCAAAATTGCCGCGGCCATCATCAGCTTTCCCCTGTTGACGGCTGTGTTTGATCTCATCGGCATTATGGGCGGCTATATTTCCGCCGTTGTGCTTTTAGGGTTGAATGGCGGCGTTTATCTGCATAGCATTCAGACGTATGTGGTGATGAGTGACATCACCAATGGATTTATAAAGTCGATTGTTTTTGCCGTAATTGTTGCCACCGTTTGTTGTTACCAGGGATATTTTGCGCACATGCGCAAGGACAGCCATGGCGCCCAGGCGGTGGGCCTTGCGACAACTTCCGCTGTTGTACTTTCCTGTGTACTGATTCTGGTTTCGGACTACGTAGTGACTTCACTGTTGTCATAGAGAGACTTGATGGATACGCCCCTCATTGAATTTAAAAATGTTACCAAGCGCTTCGGAACAAAAACCGTGCTGGACCGCATTAATTTGCAGATCTATGAAGGACAGATCACAACGATCATCGGCCTTTCCGGCTCGGGTAAAAGCGTGATGCTCAAACACATCATCGGACTGATTCAGCCTGATGAGGGCGCCATTTTTTTTCGGGGCAAACCGATCGCGGAAATGAAAAAGTCAGAGATCGCCGCATCCTTCGCCCAGATAAGCTTCATGTTTCAAGGCAATGCGCTGTTTGATTCGTTGACGGTCTATGATAATATCGCCATGCCTCTGCGGGAAACCACCAATTTAAAGAAAGCGGAAATTGACCAGCGGGTGATGGCCAGAATCGAGCAGACGGAACTCACCGAAGCCATTAACAAATATCCGTCGGAACTTTCCGGCGGCATGCAAAAGAGAGCCGCGCTCGCCCGCGCGTTGATCACCGATCCGCAAATTGTTCTCTTTGACGAACCGACTACGGGACAGGATCCCGTCCGGAAAAATGCTATTTTGAGCATGATTGCCCAGTATCAAAGAAAATTTAACTTTACGGCTATACTCGTCAGCCATGAAATTCCCGACGTATATTTCATTTCCAACCGGATTCTTGCTCTTTATGATCGCCGGATCGTTTTCCAGGGAACGCCGGAGGAACTGGAAAATTTCGATCACCCATTTATGGATGAAGTCATCAGCAGCCTGGAAGCGCTGCAAAAAGAATTAACCGGCCTTTACTCCAAACGCCAGTTTGAGATGCTCAATCATCTGCAATTGAAAAGGAGAAAGATTGGAGAAGCGTATTGCCTTGTGGTCTTCAGTCTGCATGAATTGAATGCCGTGATTACGAAAATCGGGCATGATGCGGCGCAGGAGGCCCTGCGGAATATGGGATTATACATCGATAAGCACTTTAGCGACATCGGCGGTTTTTCCACCCGCCGTAATACCAACGAAATTATTACCATGCTTCCCTATTCCAACCTTACCGAAACGGAAAGCATTATGAATAATTTTATTCAGGATTTCCATAGACAAGTTATTCCCGCCAGTCAGGAAAAAGCCTGCAAATCAGCTTTAGGGGAGTCAGTCGAATGGACGATCATGGCTGGAATTGCCGAGGGTCAATCAACAACCGACCTCGATGCAGTGATCGCCTTGGCAAAATCTCAACAAAAAGAAATCGGGCGGCTCAGCTGCGCCCCAGGGGGAGTGCATACATGAAAAAGTACACTATGGAGACCATCGTCGGCATTTTTGTTATTTTTGGCCTGCTCTGCGTCGGATATATGACCGTAAAACTCGGCAAAGTTAATATTCTAGGGGATAATTCCTACTCACTCGTGGCCAAGTTCACCACCGTTACCGGATTGAGAATCGGCAGCCCGGTGAATATTTTAGGGATTGATGTCGGACGCGTTGAAAAAATTACCATGGATCAGGAAAACCAAAAGGCCGTTGTGGAGCTAAGAATCAAAAAAGACATTAAAATATATGATGACGCCATTGCCTCCATCAAAACAGAAGGACTCATTGGAGACAAATATCTCAACATTGACCCGGGCGGCGGGGGCGACCTCTTGAAACCCAATGGGGTCATCACGGAAACGCAGGCGGCCATGGACATCGAGCAACTCATCAGCAAATACGCTTTTGGCGAAGTGAAAAAAGATAAAGGGAAAGAGGAAGAAAAGGAAGAGAAATCCGTAACGGAGGCGAAACCATGAAAAAACGGTTTATAGTATTCAGTCTATTGATTATTTTTATATTATCCGTTCCGGCGTTTGCTGGAGCGCCGACGGTTGCTGTTGACAAAACCGTCAAGAGAGTGCTCGACGTATTGCGGGATCCTAAACTGAAAAGTCCAGCCGCCAAGGAAATAAAAAAAGAGAAGCTCCGCGTGATCTACAAAGACATGTTTGATGAGATGGAATTTTCGAGACGCACCCTGACACGCAACTGGAAGAAATTCTCTCCCAAGCAACAAGAGGAATTTGTCAATCTCTTTGAGCAGGTTCTTGAAAAATCTTACATCGATAAAATTCTGGACTACTCCAACGAAAAAATCGTTTTTTATAAAGAAACGATGATCCAGGAAGACAAGGCGGAAGTTCAATCGAAAATTGTCACCTCCTCCAAGGAAATTCCCATTGACTACCGAATGATTCTTAAAGACGGCAAATGGAAAGTTTATGACGTGGTCGTGGAGAACGTAAGTCTCGTTCAGAACTATCGAACCCAGTTCAATGAAATCCTGGCCGACGGCACACCGGAACAA
>CAZOPH010000213.1:0-2896 GCA_964581635.1 uncultured Smithella sp. | reverse complement strand
TTTCCGCCATGTGATATTCCCCCTGGTACAAGGGATCATAGATGATAAAGGGGACCGGATTCAGGCTATGCGCGGTCTTTACTGATTTTGCGCCCTTCTTGTCTATCGTAAACATCTCATCTGCATTGCCATGGTCCGCTGTGATAACGGCAATGCCTTCTATCTCCTTGATGATATCCAGCAACTCTCCAACGTATTTATCCACTGTCTCCACCGCAATAATGGCTGCATCCATCATGCCCGTATGCCCGACCATGTCACCGTTCGGGAAATTGAGCCTTCCGAATCTGTAATCGCCTTTCTTCAGCAGGTCGATCACCGTATCCGTTATCTCTTTGGCCTTCATCTGAGGGGCGCGATCAAACTCAATCCGGTCGGAAGGGATCTCCACATATTTTTCAAGAGATTCATCGATATAACCGGAACGGTTGCCGTTCCAGAAATAAGTAACATGGCCGAATTTCTGGGTCTCGGAGACCGCAAAGGTTTTTACCTTTTCAGCGCAAAGGTATTCGCTGATGACACGATCAATAGCCGGAGGTTGTACAAGAAAGTGAGGAGGGATATGGGCATCCCCGTCATACTCCATCATTCCCGCATAAAATATGTCCGGAAGAGGTCCCCTGCCAAATTCAGAGAATTCCTTCTCGGAGAATGTCCTGGATATCTCAATGGCGCGGTCACCCCGAAAGTTGAAAAAGATCACGGCATCCCCGTCATGGATAGTGCCAATGGGCATCCCCGAACCATCAGCTATAACAAACGCGGGCAGATACTGATCTGTTGCCTTCGGGTCTTCTTCGTAAAAGGTTTTCACTGCATCGGAGGCGGAGGGAAATTTTCTGCCTTCTCCCAGGACATGGGCATCCCATCCCCTCTTAACGATATTCCAGTCGGAATTGTACCGGTCCATGGTTACCTTCATGCGTCCGCCGCCTGAGGCGATGGCGTAATCAAGACCTTTTTCCACTGAGATTTTTTTCAGTTTTTCCTCTGTAGGAATAATATAATTCAGTGCCGTCCTCTCCCCCACATCCCTTCCGTCCAGAAGGGCATGGACCCTTACTCTATTGAAATTCAGCTCAGCGCACTTGTCGATCATGATGAATAGCTGTTCAATATGTGAATGGACGTTCCCGTCTGAAAGCAATCCTATGAAATGGATCGTCCCCCCATTTTGGGAACACTTTACGATATTGTCCCAGACCCCGGATTGAAAGATCCTTCCGGTCTTAAGCGCCGCATTTACAAGGCGGGCACCCTGGTCAAAGACCCTGCCGGCGCCGATGGCATTGTGTCCTACTTCGCTGTTTCCCATATCTTCATCTGAGGGCAGTCCGACTGCCGTACCGTGGGCCTTTAACTGCGTGTACAGATCAGATTTGAACAATCGATCAAGGTTGGGTGTATCGGCCCTGTAAACGGCATTCGTTTCATCTGCTTTGCCGATGCCAACGCCATCCATGATAATCAACAGCAAGGGGCCTTTTCTGCCATGAAAGGATTTTAATGGATTGAGTTTTAATGACATTGATGTGCTCCAAAATCATGGGTAAATATTTCAATAGAGTTTTAATATAAAGTAAAAGAGCCCTCTCTTTTCAGATCGGGCTCTTTGGAAAATCAGCTTATCATGCTTGGTAAGGTTGAATTATACGGCACAAACATCAACCGGGGCCTTCACTTCTTCCTTGCCCATGGCCTTAACCACTAGTTCGGCAAGGTCCCACGCCTGCATTGTCTCGCTCATCTGATTGTCCTTGATGCCATCGGACATCATGGTCAGACAGAAAGGACAGCCCACGGCTATCGTGTCGGCCTTGACGGCGATCGCCTGCTTGGTGCGCGCGTTATTGATACGCTCTCCGATATCTTCCTCCATCCACATTCTCGCACCGCCGGCGCCGCAACAGAAGCTCTTATCGAGGTTTCTCTCCATTTCGACAACATCGATGCCGCGAATGGCTTTCAGAATCTGGCGCGGTGCATCATAGATTTTGTTGTAACGGCCCAGGAAGCACGAATCGTGATAGACGAATGTACCCTTGAGCGGCTCGGGTAGTCTGATCCTGCCGTCAGCAATCAGTTTCGCGATGATTTCCGTATGGTGATACACTTCGAAATTGCCGCCAAAATTCGGGTAGTCTTTCTTCAGCGCGTTGTAACCGTGCGGGCAGATGGTGATGATCTTCTTGACACCGTAGCCATTCATCACATCGATGTTAGCCTGGGCCAGCGACTGGAAGAGATACTCGTTGCCGGCGCGCATGGCGGAATCGCCGCAGCAACCTTCTTCCGTCCCGAGGATGCCGAAGCTGACACCGGCTTCCTGCAGAACCTTGGCCAGTGCAATGGAAATCTTCTTGCCGCGATCGTCAAACGAACCGGAGCAGCCCACGTAGAACAGGTATTCGACATTGGGATCTTCAGCCAGCGTCTTGACGCCGATTTCCTTGGCCCAATCGCCGCGCAGGTGAGCACCGACGCCCCACGGGTTGGAGTTGTTCTCCATGTTACGACAGGTCAACTGAAGTTCCGGAGCAAAATCCGCTTCCGTTAAAACTTTATAGCGACGCATATCAATAATCTTTGGAACATGTTCAATCGACGCCGAACAGTGTTCCATACAATACATACAGTTGGTGCAGGACCACAGTTCATGCAGGTCAATGACTTCGCCAACCAGCGCTTTCCCCGTTGCTGCCTCTTCCGTCGGTGCGGGGGCTTCGCCTTCACCGCCAGTCAGCTGCGGAACAGGCGCAAGTCCCAGTTTCTGCATAGCCATATCCAGCGCCGGATCCGGACATTTTTCCAGCCAGTGTGTTTTGATGTCCTGAACGATCTTTTTGGGAGACAAAGGCTTGCCGGTCAGATAAGCGGGACAGCCGTCCTGGCA
>CAZOPH010000212.1:1549-2931 GCA_964581635.1 uncultured Smithella sp. | reverse complement strand
GGTCCGCCGCATCCACATCGCAATCGCACACGACGGGACGATCAGCCAATACGGCGAAAGAAGCTGTGACGCTGGTTTTGCCCGTTCCACCTTTTCCGCTGATAATGACAAGTTCTTTCATTCTTGCTTCTCCGCTATCTTATAAAACAAGTCGTGTTCCGTGCGCAGCGTTGTAATTCGTTTTTCGTCCACGAGCTTTTTGAGTTTCTTGGCTGCGTCATGCGGATGCAAACTCAGCCCCGAACAGATTCCTGTCAGCGTGCAGGGGCGTCTCGCCAGTAGGGAAACAATTTCCTCGTTAGCGGTATCTTTTGCGGCAGTGACGGAAAAATCAGCGGATTCATCATCGCTTATGATATCCACCGCGCCCGTAAAAAGACTGGCAAGATTTTTCATCTGGTTTTTTCCCACGGTGCATGCAAACTCTTCCGCCGCTGGCCGGCAAACGGTGTTGAGTTGCACTTTGTTTGCGCCAATTTTTTTTGCTAAGACGGTTATCTTCTCCACGTCCTCAGCCATTCCGGTTACGCCGGAGACCAGAAGAACCTCCAGCCAAACCTGTCCGGGGAAATCGCGTGTAAATTTGATGAGGCCTTTGACCATGTTATCAAAGGAAATATCCGGATGCGGTCGATTGACATATTGAAACATCTCATCGTCCCCGGCATCCAGCGAGGGGACAACCAGGTCCGCCCGCATCAAGGCGGCGCGAACGTCCGGCACGTGGAGCAAAGAGCCATTGGTCAGAACGGCCACGGGAATGTTGGTCATGTTCTTGATCATGCTGATGAGTTCGCCGATATAGGAGTGCAGCGTCGGCTCGCCGGAACCGGCGATACTGATGTAATCGGGACGTTTTCCCCTTGCCAGCTTTATTTCCAACTCGCTTAAAATGTCCTTGATGGGCGCATAGGAGAGTCGTGCCATGGTTTTATTCGTTGTATGCCCCAACTGGCAATAAATGCAATCATACGTACAGGTTTTGAAGGGCACCAGATCGATACCCAGTGAGCGCCCCAGCCTGCGCGATGGAACAGGTCCATAAAGGTATTTAAAATCACTAGAACTCATTCTTTCAATCTCCGCAATGCGAATCGCCGCAACGGCTTGTTGCTCCGCAGCATGTCCTGCCTGTTTCTTCCAAAGAGCAGCTCTTGCGTGAGTCGCGCATACTTTGCCCCTGCGATTTTAAAATAAAACCACTGCCCCCGCTCACAAGTCTTTGGACAGGGGCCTTGCACTCGGGACATTCTTTAAGCGGTTCATCTTTGATACTTTGTTGTTTTTCGAAGTGCAGTCCGCAAAGGCTGCATTCATATTCGTAAGTTGGCATGTTTACAAACTCCTTGTCTTTTCAAATGTCGTGATTTTTGAAATCAGAC
>CAZOPH010000212.1:0-1449 GCA_964581635.1 uncultured Smithella sp. | reverse complement strand
TCCGGGAAAATCAGTGGCGCGGTTCCAAAAGTGACAATGGCGGAATACTCGCAAAACCGGCTGCATTCGCCGCAGCCATCGCAAAGCGCTTCATCCACTTGGGGAATCGGAATCGTTACAATTTCTTCTTTGACCTTGTTTCCCGCAAGAAACAGGTGTGCGTTGGGCTCTTCCACGTCACAGTCTAGGAGCTGAACCGGCAGCCCCATTGTACGGGCCAGATTGACTGAAACGGTGGTCTTGCCGGTTCCGCCTTTACCGGAGGCAATTGAGATTCTCATGTCATACCTCCCTCGATGAAGGAAATCGCGCGCTTGCCATTATCATTTTCTTTCTTAATCCAGAGTAAAGGAAAAACAATGTCACTGGTGCAACAGGGAATCCAGACCGCCAAAAACAGAAAGACGGCAATCAATATGGTGGTAACGACATCAATGGATGGCCCCAGCGCCATCAGAATGTGAAACAGCGACGCCCAAGTGCTGAGCATCACATGCCCCGCATGCGAGATTTTGGTGTGAGAAATGAAAAACCCCAGTCCGATGCCGGCCAGAGCCAGCGGATTGACAAGCCACCATTTTTCGATAAAACCCAGATGAACGCCCCGATGGGGTAAATTGAGTAACCATTCGCCGGCAAAGGGAAGCAGCGAGTCACTTAAAGTTGCGATGCCGACCGAACCGAAATAGCCAATAAGAATTGTTTGCCAAATGTCTCCACCGGAGTGCATACGGTATATCGCTGTGGTCACTAAGGCACTGAGCAAAATATGCAGCGGGTGCATTATCCAGAATAGCGCAGATGAAATTTCTCTTGATACTTGGAATTGAACAAAAGCGGCCATAATGACAATGCCCGTCATGGTTCCAAATGCCGTAAAGGGAGCATGTGATCGAAGTTCGGTAACAATTACAGGCGCTTTCATTGGATGTCTCTTTCTGTGGAAATGTTCCGACACCCAAACCGATTTGTCGCCACGTAAGTCCCCACGGAAAATCCTGAATGCAGACTGATGACCGGACATTTGGCTCGAAACAGGAAGAAGATGTCGCGCGGTTCATCGGAGAGGCTCTCAAAATTCCCCTGGCCTTTGGCGATAACCATATCCGCCTCGTCAAAGTGGCGACGGAATTCGGCACTGCAATCATTTAGAATCGTCCCCGGGGCGTCGGAGCCATTATCGATAATTTCCACGAGATCTTCGAGGTTTGCCGCTAGGGCATCGGTGCGGGTCGCGTCATTGATGACGGGCGCGCCGCGCACAGCCAGCGTGACCTTCGCGCCTGAGAGTTGTTCGATAAGCAGCCGGTCGAAAAATATTTCGCCTGCGTTGTCCGCCAGGTAAAGGATCGTCTGCCCTTGGCCACATGCTTTTTTAAAAGTTTCCATGTCTCCAAAAATTGGCTGAAGAGGCGCGCTTTGCAGTTCTTCGTAAATTTCTCCGTAACC
>CAZOPH010000211.1:0-2959 GCA_964581635.1 uncultured Smithella sp. | reverse complement strand
GCGATCATCCTCTGGGGCGCTTTCAATGGCATGATCCAGTTGAAAAAACTTCAAAAAACTATTCTGGTCAAGAATGAATATCCATCTCTCTATATGGAGATTGTAGATCGATTTCTTGACGGGCTGCTTAACTGATCAAAGGAGTAGAAGAGCATTTTGGTTTTCCATTCAGTCCCCTTTTGTAAACGCCGGTGCATCATCTCCGTCTTCGGACTTCTGCTGGCCCTGGTCATTACCGCTACGGCCTTTGCCCAGGAGACTATCGCCACTTATCCCCCCTTGCCGACAGGCTACACATCCATTCGTGTCTTCGACAGTCACGGGCAGTTCGCAGGCCGGATCCTGACGACAAAGCGTTACTGGGTCAGGATCGATCAGGTTCCAGTCTTCCTGCAAAAAGCGCTCATCGCCATCGAGGACGCCCGTTTCTACGAGCATGGCGGGATTGATATGCGCGGGATTGCCCGCGCCATGGTAAAGGACGTGATGAAAGGGCGAATGGCCGAAGGAGGTTCGACCATCACCCAACAGCTCATCAAAAACAAATATTTCCATGGAGAGAAGACTATCGAGCGAAAGGTCCGGGAAGGAATCCTAGCCATGGAATACGAACAGAAATACACAAAGAAGCAGATTTTAGAAATGTATTTCAATGAGGTCTATTTCGGAAATGGGGCATGGGGCATCGCCCAGGCTGCCAGGCTTTATTTTGATAAGCCCCCCCAGGAATTGAATCAAATTGAATGCGTCCTTTTAGCCGCCGTTCCCAAGGCCCCGACCCGCTATAATCCTTCCGGGGACAAGGCCATGATTAATAAGAGGAAGAACCTTATCCTGAAGCGTATGATGACTTTAAAAATGATCACCGCCCAGCAGGAAAAAAAGCTGCGGTCTCGTCCCATCTCCGTTATAAAATCCGGAGAAGCGCCGTCTTATCTGGCCCATGTGCGCTACAAACTGATTGAACACTACGGTCCGGAGATTGTCGATCAGGGCGGACTGGATGTCATCACGGCGATGAATTTGCCGATGCAGCGACTGGCCGAGAAGGCCCTGCAGGAAGGGGTCCGGCGCATTTCACCTCAACTTCAAGGAGCCTTGTTGGCCCTCGATCCGAATACGGGTGACGTTCTGGCAGCCGTGGGAGGCGTTGATTTCGCTCAGAATCCCTATGATCGTGCCTTTTTCGCCAAGCGGCAGCCCGGATCTGCCATCAAACCTCTCCTCTATGCGGCGGCCTTGGAAAAAGGCTACACGGCAGGTACAATCTTCAACGATGCTCCCGTGACCTACAACCGGGGTAACAACGAAAAGTGGACACCCCACAACTATGATCGGAAACTTTACGGCGACCTGAGCCTCAGGCAAGCTCTGGCTTATTCGAACAATATTATTTCCGTGAAACTCCTTGATGCTATCGGAGTTCCTTATTTTATTGATTTTGCCGCTCAGCTTGGATTGAATTTACAGACAACCAATGATCTCACGCTGGCCCTCGGTTCCGGAGAAGTCACCCTGCACGATCTTGTCTCAGCTTATGCCCCCTTTGCCAATGGTGGCCTGCGGCCCCAATCCAGGACTATCCTCCGCATCTATGATCGCCAACACCAATCCTGGACGGAAACGCCTCCGGCCATCACTCCGGCCATCGCTCCGGCCACCGCCTTTGTGACGACCCAGATGCTGAAGGACGTCCTCACTTACGGCACCGCCAAAACACTGAAAAGTTTCATGCTTCAACAGCAGGCCGCCGGGAAGACCGGCACAACCGATGATTACCGGGATGCCTGGTTCATCGGCTACACCCCCCAGATCATCACGGGTGTCTGGGTTGGCTATGACAAGCCGAGACCGGGAGGACCGGGCTTTACGGGCGGGGCCGTCTGCGCCCCGATCTGGGGACGCTTCATGCGCGGGGCCCTGGCTGGGAAACCCGTATTCGACTTCCCAAAGCCTGATACGGTTGTAACTGTTCTGATCGACCCGACAACGAACGAACTGGCTACACCTCTCTGCCCCGTTCAGCGAGAAGAATTTTATATTATGGATACCCAGCCGACAAAGCCCTGCGAGAAACACGGCGGTCCCAATCTCGAACCTGTCGAACTTGAGCCCTCCGCTCCGCCTCCGCCTCTGCCGTAGTCGGCAGTGTACGTTTCAAAAGGCCTGCGGGGATTCACCGCTCAGATATTAACGGAAAAAGATAAGATGATCTCGTTAATTAAACAAGTTTCCGATCAGATTGAAATCAAATCTGCAAATGGTGTTTTGGATGTAGTCGCATTATTCTAGTTCCAGTCTTGCTTAAAGAAGAGTAATCCTTGACTACCTTGTATAGAAAATGAGATTATCCCATCCGGCACAAAACCCATCGTCAGAAACTGGATCCTGCGTGCATGGTGCAAACTTACTGACACCGTGACACAAAGTTAACGAGGCAATACATGTATAATGAATTTTACGGATTTTCTCAAAAACCCTTTGAAATTTCGCCAGATCCCAAATTTCTCTATTTTACATCAAGCCACTGGGATGCTCTCGATGCGATGATGAAGGGTATAAAAACGCGGCAGGGCTTCATTAGTATTACAGGGGAAGTGGGAACCGGCAAAACGACACTTATTCACTCGGTCTTAACAAACCTGGATGAGAGAGTGAAAACAGCCTTCATTTTTCATACATTAACCACCTTTGAAGAATTACTGGAAAGCATTCTCCGGGATCTATATCTTGAAGTTACCGGAAAAGACAAAAAAACCCTTTTGCATCAGTTTGTTGAATATCTGTCGCATCTCGGCAACAACGAGATGGTTGCGGTGATCATCGATGAGGCACATCTTCTTGCAACAGAAACTCTACAAGAACTGGGAAAATTAACCGATCTGGGACCCCTGGTATCCGAGCGTCTTCAGATAGTTTTCGTGGGACAACCGGAGTTTAAAAATATCCTCGATTCACC
>CAZOPH010000210.1:1337-2960 GCA_964581635.1 uncultured Smithella sp. | reverse complement strand
AAAGTCTTGTCGGCGTTGCCCGCACAACACAGGATTCGGACGGCAAAGACGAAGACGCAAGCGGCGAAGATGAGACGGACGTGACAATAGAAGAAAACGGCAATCTGGAAGAAGAATAAACCTATTTTAGCATTCTGCGAGAAAAAGGGCGCTTATTGCGCCCTTTTTTATTCAATCCTCGCTATCGTTATTTACACGTAGGCTGGAATCCGGAGAATAAACAAGGAGGCTTGTTGATTACCAAGTATTGGGTTATAATTTATCCATGCCGAAATACAAATTATTTGACCATACAGCCGATATCGGTGTTGCAGTTACAGGCCGGACCAGAAAAGAACTGTTTGTGAACGCCGCTCAGGCGGTTTTTGCAATTATGATTGCAAACCGAATAGATCGGCAAGGCGCACAACGGCAAAAAACCATAATCGTTGAAGGTTCTGATATTGCAGATTTGCTGATTAATTTTTTGCGGGAGATTTTGTATCTGTTTAACGGAGAGGCGTTGATCGTGGAAGACTGCCACATTCAGGAATGCAGTAATCAAAGGCTGGTTGCCAAATTGCTCGTCGAGCCATACAGTAAAGAAAAGTATTCCACGAAAATGGAGCTCAAAGCCGTTACATATCATGGGCTGAGCGTGGAAAGAATTAAAAATGGCTGGATCGCCAGGGTGATCTTCGACGTTTGATGATCATAAACGGAAACTATAAAAAGCTGGATTCCGGATCGCGCTTCGCTTGTCCGGAATTACATGCAATGTAAGCAGTGCAGGTGATTTTTGATGTCCGAGATCAAACTGGAAAAACTTGATGATAACCGCTGGTTGCTGCCCCGGACAGGCGCTATGCGCGTGCCGGGGATTATCTACGCTAATGAGAAAATATTTGATTTGCTGAAAAACGATGAAAGTGCCAAGCAGGTGGCTAATGTGGCGCACCTGCCGGGTATAATAAATTATTCGCTGGCCATGCCGGATATTCACTGGGGCTATGGTTTTCCCATTGGTGGCGTGGCGGCTTTTGATCTGGAAACCGGTGTCGTGTCGCCCGGCGGTGTGGGCTATGATATTAACTGCGGCTGCCGGCTGATGGCCACGGAACTTACACTTCACGACATTAAAGATAAAATTAAAGACTTAACCACCGCTTTGTATCAGCGCATCCCGTCCGGCGTCGGTTCGACCGGCCATGTGAAGCTCTCCGGCAAAGATCAGAAAAAAGTTCTTGAAGAAGGTGCAGGATGGGCGGTTAAGAACGGCTTCGGTTCTCTTCAGGATCTGGAAACGACGGAAGACGGCGGGTGCCTGAGTGGCGCAGACCCAGAGCAAGTATCAGCACGGGCCCTTGAACGTGGCAAACAGCAGTTGGGCACACTGGGTTCCGGCAATCACTTTCTAGAAATTGAAGCCGTTCAGGAAATCTTTGATGAAAAAGCGGCGCAGGCGTTTGGCTTGCACAAAGGCCAGATCGTCATCATGATCCACACCGGCTCGCGGGGGTTGGGCTATCAGATTTGCGACGATTACCTGGCGTTGATGGTCAAGCACCAGCCGGAAACAGGCATTGTTTTACCGGACCGCCAACTGGCTTGCACCTATCTGGCATCGCAGAGGGGACGCAATTA
>CAZOPH010000210.1:0-1237 GCA_964581635.1 uncultured Smithella sp. | reverse complement strand
TACCGGACCGCCAACTGGCTTGCACCTATCTGGCATCGCAGAGGGGACGCAATTACCTGGCCGCGATGGCCTGCGGCGCCAATTACGCCTGGGCCAACCGGCAAATCCTAATGCATCTGACCCAGGAGGTTATGGAAAAGACGTTACGAATTGCGCCGCGAGAGCTGGGGATGCGTCTGGTCTATGACGTCTGTCATAACATTGCAAAGATTGAATTGTTCAATATTGCAGGGGTTGAGAAAAAACTTTGCGTGCATCGTAAAGGCGCGACACGGGCTTTTCCCGCAGGCCATGAGGCCGTCCCCAGTCGGTATCGAAGTGTCGGGCAGCCGGTCCTGATTCCCGGAGATATGGGAACCGGTTCTTATGTCCTGGTCGGTCAGGAAAAAGCCATGTCCGAGACTTTCGGTAGCGCCTGCCACGGTGCAGGCCGTGTGATGAGCCGCACCCAGGCCATCAAGACCAGCCGGGGCCGCTCGATCAGCCGCGAAATGGCTGATCAGGGCGTTTTGGTAATGGCCGGTGGTAAGGGCACGCTCAGCGAAGAAATGCCTGAGGCCTATAAAAACTTAAACGATGTCGTTGCAGTGGTCCATGAGGCGGGCGTTGCCCGCAAAGTGGCGCGTCTTAAGTCCATCGCCTGCATTAAAGGATAAGGGTGGAACAAGGGCTTGCGATGCGACCACCCATTCGGGTGCTAAGACCCCTTGTTTAGGAACGTTTCGTTTAAATTTGACTTTTCACGCAAGCCGTCATAAGGAAACCGCATCAATAAAACAACCGGAGACCGACATGACGGAAATTCTTTTTGATAAAAATGAAGACTGGGAAAAACGGGTTTTGTGCAGCGACGAGTCCTGTATTGGTACCATTGGCCCGGATGGCAAGTGCAAGGAATGCGGCAAGCCTTATGAAGGTATTCTCCATGAAGGTCATAGCAAAGAGATTGTTCAATCTGCTGCCGCACAGGAAGTAAAATCTGTTTTGCCGGAAGACAAAGATTCGGATGACGATTGGGATAAAAGAGTATTATGCAGTGACGGTGCCTGCATCGGCGTCATCGGTCCGGACGGAAAGTGCAAGGAATGCGGGAAGCCGTTGTAATAAAATGGTGCGTTCTCCAAGACGGAAGAACGGCTGATGCGATTCAGAGCCTACCTTTTTAATATAGAAAAGATCATCATAACCTATTGATCTCTCCTCTGCTCTTTCTTCATGTTTAACGGACAAACCTTCA
>CAZOPH010000209.1:0-3026 GCA_964581635.1 uncultured Smithella sp. | reverse complement strand
ATCCATTGAATCGCTTTCTGAATTTTTTCACCTTCCGGCATGACTGTTGCCATAACGTTGCTTCCTCCTTAATTATTTATAAAAATTGCTCCCTATCAGGCAAAGAAATGTGACCTAAAGATCGTTTTGCATTTCATACTACAATATGATTTAAAAATTAACTAAATTTTACATAAATTTGACATTAAAATATTAATCATTATTTTCAGAAAGACGGACATTGACGTTGATTGCGTTCATCAAAGAGTTAAAATAAAGATTGAGAAGACGGCTGGAAGCCTATAAATGACAATAAACAACGAAAGGAGATGAATGATGGCTAAATCAATTAAAGGAACAAAAACGGAAAAAAATCTACTGGCGGCTTTTGCCGGTGAGTCACAGGCGAGAAATCGCTACACCTACTTTGCCAGCGCCGCCAAAAAAGAGGGTTTTGAACAGATTTCCCGCATTTTTCTGGAAACAGCCGAAAATGAAAAAGAACATGCCAAGATATTTTTCAAATATCTCGAAGGCGGTGAAGTTGAAATTACCGCCGCCTATCCGGCCGGTGTGATCGGGGATACCAAAAGTAATCTGGAAGCAGCGGCTGCCGGTGAGAACCTGGAATGGACGACTCTTTACTCAAACTTCGCCAAGATCGCTAAAGAGGAAGGTTTTCCCGAAGTGGCCCGCTCATTCGAGCAGATAGCAAAAGTTGAAATGTTTCATGAAAACAGGTATCGCAAATTTGTCGCAAATATTGCCGGCAGTGAAGTGTTTAAAAAGAAGGCGACGACCAAATGGCACTGCATTAACTGCGGTTATGTTCATGAAGGACCGGAAGCACCCACGGAATGTCCCGCCTGTAAGCATCCTCAGTCCTATTACGAAGTATTGGCTGAGAATTATTAAAGCTGTTTTTGCCGTTAAACGATATTTCCCCGACAGCCCGCGTATTTTTGCGCGGGCTGTTTTCGTCTGAACGAGAAATATTTTTGATGCTTGGTTGTGCTTGACAGTAAAAGAAAAATACCCTAGATTGGCGCAGTTTTTTCTAAGAGGAGTCATGATATATGTCCACAAAAAAGCAACGCCGGTCTGATAATTTCAAAGATCGGAAGAAAAAGAAATCCACCCGGATTGCATATCTGGTCGCTATTATCGCTGGTGTCGTTTTATTGCTGGTGCTTTTCTTTGTTATCTTATTTAATGCTTTATTCCCGCCTGTTGGTACGGAGGCCTTAAAAAAGAAGGAAAAAAGAATCGCTGAAATCTATTTTTCCGATTCCCAGGAACGCTTTCTGGTTGCTGAGAAACGTTATATTTACAAAGAAGAAGATCCGGCCGAGCAGGCAAAAGAAGTGGTCAAGGCTCTGCTGGATGGTTCCAAAACGGGGAACGTTAATACCTTCCCCCCCCATGTTGCCCTGCGCGACTTGAAAGTGGATAAAGACGGCGTTGCGCAGGTCAACTTCAGCGCCAATCTGTCAAAATCCCATCCGGGCGGTTCAGCGGCGGAAATGGCCACCATTTATTCATTGACCAATACATTGACGGCCAATGTTCCGGCCATTAAAGAAGTGATAATTCTTGTTGAAGGGAAAGAACTGCCATCGCTCAAAGGTCATATTTCCACTGTTCATTCCTTCAGGCCGGACCCCGATCTTTATGCGCCGGCCAAAGAGGAACGCGGCTGATACCCCTATGGCGCCGAAAACCAAAATATCACGCACACGCAATATCGGCATTGTCGCCCACATCGATGCGGGCAAGACAACCGTCAGTGAACGGATCCTTTTTTATACAGGCAAATCCTATAAAATGGGCGAGGTCCACGACGGCGAAGCGGTCATGGACTGGATGCCTCAGGAGCAGGAAAGAGGTATCACCATTACCTCCGCGGTGACCACTTGTACTTGGAAGAATACGGAGATACATATTATTGATACACCCGGGCACGTAGATTTTACCATTGAGGTGGAACGATCTCTGCGCGTGCTCGATGGGGCCGTTGTTGTTTTTTGCGCGGTGGGCGGTGTTGAGCCACAATCCGAAACCGTCTGGCACCAGGCGGACAAATACGGCGTTCCCAAGATAGCGTTTATCAACAAAATGGATCGCACCGGCGCCGATTTTTTTCATGTCGTCCATATGATGCATGTACGTTTTAGATCAACACCTGTGCCGATCCAGATTCCTGTGGGGAGCGAAGACACATTCCGCGGGGCGATTGATCTGATTAACCGCAAACTTTTGATTTGGGATGAGAGCTCTCAGGGGGCAGAATATACAACCAGTGAAATACCGGAAGAGTTTGCCGAAGCCGCGGCGCATGAGCGGGAAAAAATGATCGAGACCCTAGCGGATACTGATGACGATTTGGCTGAAAAATATCTGGCCGGAGAGGAACTATCGGCGGTTGAGATTAGCGCGGCGCTGCGTAAGGCGACGATTGCGTTAAAAATTGTGCCGGTGTTGTGCGGTGCGGCGCTTCGCAATAAAGGCATTCAGCCTTTGCTGGACGCGGTTATTAATTATCTTCCGTCTCCGGAAGATATTCCGCCGGTGAAGGGGATCAATCCGAAAACAAAACAAGAAGAAATTCGTCACAGCTCGGATAAAGATCCGCTCGCGGCACTGGCTTTCAAGGTCATGCTCGATGAAGGCCGAAAGCTGACCTATCTGCGCATTTATTCCGGTCAGATTTCCGCCAATGACGAAGTTTACAATATTGGCAAAAAGAAGAAAGAAAAGATTGCCAGGCTGCTCCGCATGCATGCCAATAAACGGGAAAGAATTGACAAGGCGTCCGCGGGAGAGCTTGTTGCTGTTCTGGGTCTGAAAGAAACGACCACCGGCGATACCCTTTGCGATGAAGCGCATCCGATCATGCTGGAGCAGATGGAGTTTTACGAGCCGGTGATCAGTCAGGCCATTGAAGCCAAGACGCCTGCCGATCAGGAAAAGCTGGCCCAGGCGCTCGTCAAGCTGGCGGATGAAGATCCGACCTTGCGGGTCAAGTATGAAGATGAAACCGCGCAGAC
>CAZOPH010000208.1:0-3032 GCA_964581635.1 uncultured Smithella sp. | reverse complement strand
GCGTTTCGGGATTCAAGGTATTCACCCGCGTGGTTGACGATATCCTCATGGAACACATCGACATAGACATGGCGGCCACCATCGGTATCCCTGACCCGAAACGCCCGGGTTCCGAAATCGTCGCCTCCGCCATCAAGCTGAAACCGGGCATCGACAAAAGCGAAGCCGAACGGCAAAAGATTTTAGGATACATGAAGGAAAGGGTAGCGCCTTACAAGGTTCCCAAAGTAATCGAGTTTATGGACGAACTGCCCTTAAGCGCCGTCGGTAAAATCTTAAAAAGGGAATTGAGAAATATCATGATTAAATAAGTGAAGATACTTGATCAAAATTCATTGCTCGAGTGTCTCCACATTGTTCGAGTAAGATAGACTTTTAAAGGAGAAACAGGAAATGGAGATCATTAATTATTCGGAAGAACACAAGATATTTAGAGATTCGCTGAAGAAGTTTCTGGACAAGGAAGTCGTACCTTACATTGAGGAGTGGGAAGAGGCGGGTATTGTTCCGAGAAGCGTCTGGAAGAAAATGGGGGATCAAGGTTTCCTCTGTACGGGCATACCGGAAGAGTACGGCGGGCTGGGAGCGGATTTCCTCTATTCCGTCATCGTCACCGAAGAGACCACGAAAAGTGGTTTTTCAGGCCTGACGGCATCCCTGCACAGCGACATCGTTGTTCCCTATATCGCATCTTTTGCCTCCGAGGAACAGAAGCACAAGTATCTCCCCGGCTGTATTTCCGGCGATATTATCACCGCCGTGGCCATGACAGAACCCAACGCCGGGAGTGACCTGGCCGCGATAAAGACCACCGCCACCGAAGACGGCGATCATATCATCTTAAACGGCCAGAAGACCTTCATCAGCAACGGCATCAACTGCGACCTCATCGTTGTGGCCGCTAGAGATCCTTCGATTTCTGATCCCCATGCTGCTGTTGATCTTTTCCTCGTTGATGCCACGACCCCCGGTTTCGAGAAAGGCAAACAGATCAAAAAGATCGGCTGGCACAGTCAGGATACAGCGGAGATGTACTTCACCGACTGCCGAATACCCAAGGAAAACCGGATGGGACCGAAGGGAACGGGATTTGTAAATCTCATGCTGAAGCTTCAGCAGGAAAGGCTCGTCTGTGCCATCGGCGCCGTGGCCGCAGCAGAGATGATGTTGGCCATGACAATCCTGTACTGCAAAGAGAGAACCGCCTTCGGGAAACCTATTTCCAAGTTCCAGCATACCCAGTTCGAGCTTGTCGAGATGGCCACAGAGACAAAGCTGGGACGAACGTTTATCGATAAGCTCATCATGGATCATATGGAGGGTAAAAATGTGGTTGTCGAAGTCTCCATGGCTAAGTACTGGACAACCGATATGGCCTTCAAGGTAGCCGACCGCTGCCTCCAGCTTTACGGCGGCTATGGTTACTGCGACGAGTATCCCATCTCACGCGCCTGGAGGGACATCAGGATTACCCGGATTTTTGCCGGAACCAACGAAATCATGAAGATGATCGCCGCCCGTTTTATGGGTCTTTAAGGAGACAGCAGATGCCCGGCCCCCTGAAAGGTTTAAGAATTCTTGATTTTACGACGCTCCTGCCCGGACCTTACGCAACGATGGTGATGGCCGATATGGGCGCTGAGGTACTTCGCGTGCTCTCCAACGCATACCCTGATATGGCTGCATTCCTGCCTCCATTTCTTTCCGGCAGCGATTTATCCTGCAACCTGGCCTACCTGGGAAGGGGAAAACGCTGCCTGAATCTCAACCTCAAGGCAACAAGTGCTATCGAGATAGTCCATCGGCTTATTAAGAAATACGATGTCGTGATCGAACAGTTCCGACCCGGCGTCATGGCCAAACTGGGTTTGGGTTATGAAGACCTGAAGACCGTAAGTCCTTCCCTGATTTACTGTTCTCTTACGGGCTACGGACAGACAGGCCCTCTTCAAAGCCGTGCCGGTCATGACATTAACTATTTAGCCCGTTCCGGGCTCATGGATTATTCGGGAACAAAAGATAAGGGACCTTCTCTGATGGGTATGCAAATTGCCGATGTGGCTTCCGGCTCTAACAACGCTGTGATCGGCATTTTGGCGGCGGTAATCCACCGGAAGGATACGGGCGAGGGACAGCATGTCGATGTCTCCATGACCGATGGCTGCATGGCCTTTAACGCCATGATGGCCACGACCTATCTGGCCGGAGCAGAAGAACCCAAAAGGGAACAAGAATTTTTAAATGGCGGTTCACTTTATGATTTCTATGAAACAAAAGACGGACAATATATGAGCTTCGGTGGCCTGGAAGCACAGTTCTTTGCCACATTTTGCCGGATCATAGGTCGTGAAGATCTGATTCCTCACGGGATCGTCCCGCCTAATCTGGAGAAGGTAAAAAAAGAGATTCGGGAAATCTTCATGCAAAAGACGCGGGACCAATGGACGAAAATTTTTTCTCAGGTGGACGCTTGTGTGGAACCAGTCCTTTCGCTTGCTGAAGCGATTGACGATGAAAATACCCGGGCGCGGGGCATGGTTGTGGAGTTTGCCCTCCCCTCAGGAGAAAAATTGAAACAAATTGCAAACCCTATCAAGTTTTCCGCAACAAAGCAGGAATATCGTTCTGTCGGTTGCCCTGCCGGCACTCACACCCGGGAAGTTCTTCTTGAAATCGGCTACACGGACGAACAGATCAGGGACTACGAAAAGGAGGGGGCTTTTAATTAATTTTTAAGTCAATCTTTTATTAAAGATTTTTATCCTATTAACAAAGTGATCCCTCTTCTTTGAGGGGGATGTATTTAAAACAATTTGTTTGGCTATATTCATGAATAAGGAGGACAAAATGGCGGATAAATCAAAATTAGGAATGGAGTTTGCCCCTTACACCTTTGAAGTGGAAAAGGGAAAGATAGCCGAATTTGCCATGGCCATCTATCAGAAAGAAAATAAGGATCAGATAAGCCCCCTCTATGCGGATAGGGAAGCGGCGAAAAAAGCCGGCTACAAGGACATCATTGCGCCGCCCAC
>CAZOPH010000207.1:0-3061 GCA_964581635.1 uncultured Smithella sp. | reverse complement strand
ACGATTTTTTGCCAGCCCGTATTGGTGGAAACGTATCTGCCCGGACGGGAATTCACCGTCGGGATCGTCGGCACCGGCAAGGATGCCCGCGCCCTCGGCGCCATGGAGGTCATTTTGAATCCCGACGCTGAACAGCACGCTTACTCCTACGAGAATAAAGAACACTATGAAAACCTCGTGCGATACGCCGCCGTCGATGATGCTGAAGCCAGACAGGCCATGGAAATATCGCTGGCCGTCTGGCGCGGACTCGATTTGAAAGACGGGGGACGCATTGATCTGCGTTCCGATGCGCAAGGCGTTCCGCATTTTATCGAGGTAAATTCCCTGGCCGGTTTGAATCCGGTCCATTCGGATTTACCGATTCTCTGCAGACTGATCGGCATCTCCTACGACCGGCTCATAACGGATATCCTGAATTCGGCACTGAAGCGTGCCGGAATCATAGCTAAAAAGCCGGGCTGAAGCCAGATCCTGAAACCGGGAAACGACTCCATGAAAAAAATTGTCATTTTACATACAGACGTGAGGGCTGATGCCAGCGAGGATGAACTGGATTGCCTGAAACAAGCCGAAACGGTTTCCGCAGCATTGCAAAAACTCGGCTATAGAACCATTTTAATGCCTTTTGTTCTCGACTTGGGTAAAAATATTGAAGCGATTCGCCAGGCCCACCCGCATGTTGTTTTTAACCTGGTGGAAACTCTTGCCGGGAGAGGCAGTCTTATTTACCTGGCTCCCGCACTGCTGGACTTACTGAATATTCCCTATACAGGGTGTCGCACGGATGCCATGTACCTTACGTCCAATAAACCAATGGCCAAGAAAATTATGTGTGACGCAGGCATTGCAACTCCGGCCTGGTTTACCGGTGAGGGCGATTCTTTTGGATCGACCACCGCAGATACCGTCATCATTAAAGCATGCTGGGAAGACGCGTCCGTGGGCTTAGATGAAAATTCTGTTATTAAAATAAATCATTCAGCTGATATTTTTAACGCCATTCATAACGGAAGGCAAAAATTAGGTGTTTCCTGCTTTGCAGAGGCATACATCGACGGCCGGGAGTTTAATGTAGCCCTTTTAGCAAGCCCATCTGGCGTCCAGCTTCTCCCCCCGGCAGAAATTCTTTTTCTAGACTACCCGAAAGGTAAAGTGAAAATGCTGGACTATCGTTCTAAATGGATTGAAGATTCATTCGAGTACGATCACACCAGACGCACATTGGACATTGCGGCAAAAGACGAAACATTGATAGACTCTCTGCGCGACATTGCATTGCGATGCTGGAATTTATTCGGTTTGCGCGGATACGCCCGCGTGGATTTCCGGGTGGACCAACGGGGCAATCCCTTTGTTCTAGAAATTAATGCTAATCCGTGCTTGTCGCCGGATGCCGGTTTTGTCGCCGCTTTGGAACAGGCATCGATATCCTTTCACGAAGCGATAGGTTTACTGATCGATGATGCATTGAAATAATTTTTGGAGGTAGATGTTGTTGTGTTGAAACCCATTATATTACTTTCGTTTTCCAATCTTTTTATGACTTTTGCCTGGTATGGCCATTTGAAAAATCTCAACAACAAACCCCTGTTGCTGGTCATCCTGATCAGCTGGGGTATTGCTTTTTTTGAATACGTCCTGCAAGTGCCGGCCAATAGAATTGGCTTCCAGTATTATGATTTAGGTCAACTTAAAATAATACAGGAAATTATTACTATGATTGTCTTTGCTTGCTTTGCCATCTTGTATATGAAGCAACCGCTGAAGCTGGACTTTCTCTGGGCGGCACTTTGTATGGTTGGCGCAGTTTATTTTATTTTTCGAAGCGGCCTGCCGCAGAACGTGTGATCCTGATGAACCCCGTAACCTATCGACACGAGATTGAGCCATCAGACTTAGACGCAATTTTGAACATTGTTCAATCCAGCGGCTTTTTTTCCTCCGCTGAAATCGAACTGGCTCGTGAGCTGGCCGCAGATCGGCTCGAACACGGGCGGCAAAGTTCCTATCAATTTTTATTCGCTCAGGAAAGCGGGCAGGTTGTCGGCTTTACCTGTTACGGTCTGATCCCGGCAACCGTCGGCAGCTATGATCTGTACTGGATTGCTGTTTCCGAAGCCATGCGTGGTCGTGGCCTGGGTAAAATCCTCCTGCAAAAAACGGAATCACTTATCGCGTTTGTTGGGGGAAAGCATGTTTATGCTGAAACGTCTTCCCGCGCTCAATATATACCGACTCACCGCTTTTATGAAGCATGCGGCTATGTTTTGGAAGCCGTTCTCAAAGACTTCTATGCACCTGACGACAGTAAAATTATTTACTCTAAAATCCTTAAATAACAAAGAATAAGGCTCCTAATCCGTCTAAAATTCGTTTTAAGCCCTTGCATTTTTTCCGATAATTCGCTAGAGCACTGCTGACTTTAAGATCACCCGTTGCACATCTAAGGAAAAAAGGAGGATTTATTGATGCGCCTGTTTCCTAAAGAAGAAAATTTTTTTAATTACTTTGAAGAGCTGGCCAATAAAATTGAAGAAGGCGGTCAATTCTTTCTTGAAATGACCAAGAATCGCGATTATTCGGCAGCAAAAGTTTCCAGGCTCAAGGAAATTGAACATGAAGCGGATGGTATTACCCATAAGACATACGAAAGAATGCACAAGACATTCCTTACACCCATTGATCGTGAAGATATATACGCATTGGTCAATAAGATGGACAGCATCATGGACGTCATTGAGGCAACCGCCATTCGCATCCACATGTATAAGGTTAAAAAACCGGATGACGAAATCATCAAGCAGGCGGAAATTCTTTTTCAAGCCATTAAAAAAATGAAAGAGATTGTCCACGGATTGCGTAATATGAAAAACAGCCAAATGATCCTAGATGGCTGCGTGGAAATCCACACCCTGGAAAATGCCGGCGACGTCGTCTTAAGAACCATCATCACCGATCTCTTTATCAAGGAAAAAGATGCCATTGAGCTGATTAAATGGAAAGAAATCTTTGAGCGAATTGAAGAAGCTATTGATGTTTGTGAAAATGTATCCAACAT
>CAZOPH010000206.1:0-3069 GCA_964581635.1 uncultured Smithella sp. | reverse complement strand
GAAGGTGAAATCAACGATCAGATTCTGAAACAATTGGAAGATGAGGTCAACAAATTAGATCTGCTATATACGGAACATCAAAAAGAGTTGTTCAATTTAAAACGAGAGAAAAAAGAACAGGAAGCTTCATTATCCACTTTTGTAGATGCAGCGATGTCTCTTCCCGTAAAAGTCATCGTTCCAACGAAAGAAACCCATCCTTCTTCAGCAGAAAAAAATTCCATGCTTGAGACCGCTCACGGGGAACTTGACGGTCTTGCGTTGAAAATGCCAGAAATAGACGATGTTCCAGGCGTTAAACCGCTGGAAAGCTGTGACCCAATGACAGCGTTTGACGAAACAACGAAATCTGACGAACATGGGTTGGCAAATATGCGCCTGCCGGAAAAGAAAAAAATATCAACGAAACCGGCACCGAAAAATAAAGCGGGAAAGGCTCACGCTTATGATTTTGCGCCGGAAAAGAAAAGGGCAGGAGTAGGCAGGTGGATCTGGATTTTAATCATCCCGTTGATTGTTTTGTTGATCGGATATTTCTGGCTTTACCCGGAGAGAGGCGGCAAGACGATTGAGATCATCAAAGCGTATATACCCGTTTCTAAGACCGATCAGGGTGGAACATTCTCATCCATCCAAGGGATAAACCTGATTCATGTCCGACAAAAACTGGTTTACAATATGCAGTTGGGAAGAAATATCAGAGTCATGGAGGGCATGGCCGAAAATTCAACACCTCGTCCTGTTTCAAAAATAAAGATTGTGGCGAATCTTTATAACGCTGAAGGTGCTGTACTGGCGTCAACGGAATCTTTCGGCGGTAATATTATTATTGATGAAAAACTGGAAAGTCTCGATGCGCAAGGAATTATGGCGGCTCTTCAAGACATGAAAACAATGGAAGACAGAGTTCAGCCCAAGGGACAAATACCTTTTATGATTGTCTTCACCAGCGAACCGGCAGGGGTGTTTCGATTATCTGTATTTCCTGCTGATTTTAAGAAACATTAATGGTCGCCTCGCGCGCCGCAAGCAGCCTAGGGATAAGATTCAAATAATACGGGAGGCCAAAGCTTTATCATGCTTTGGTTTTTTGTATCAATGCAGCAATCTGGGCATCTTTCTCCTTCCACAAGTCCTGCACCCACTGCTGAAAGGCGGCCTGGAATTCTTTGTCACCTTCGTAATCACCATGCAGAAATTGCGGTGGTATGTCCAGGGAAGTAATGCGCACAATGACTCTTCTCACTTTGCCGCATAAAAATTCCCAGAACGTCGGAATGCCGTCCGGATAAATAATCGTAATATTCAGCAGAGAATGAAATTTGTCCCCCAGCACGCTTAGGGCCAATGCAATGCCGCCGGCTTTGGGCTTCAAAAGATATTGATAGGGTTGATCCTGCTTGTCTTGCTTGGCTGCGGTGAAACGCGTTCCTTCCAAAAAGTTCATCACACTGGTTGGGATACGCGTAAACTTTTCGCATGCCTTCCGGGTGGTTTCAAAATCCTTTCCTTTTTGTTCAGGATGTTTTTTTAGATATTCCAGACTGTGGCGGCGCAGAAAGGGGAAATCCAGAGCCCACCAGGCCAGCCCCATCAGCGGCACCCAGATCAATTCGCGTTTGAGAAAAAATTTCATGAGCGGTATTCGCCGATTCAACAGTTTCTGCAAAACAAAAATATCCGCCCAGGACTGATGATTGCTGACCACCAGATACCAGCCCCGATAATTCAGGTTGTCCAATCCCTGCACATCCCAGATGGTTTTTTGGGTCAGCTTCATCCAAAAGACATTTCCTGCAATCCAGTGTTCGGCGATCCACAGCAGGATTTTATCGAAAATACGGGTAAGCGGTTCAAGAGGCAGTAAGAATTTTAGAAAGGAAAAAATAAACAAAATAAACACCCAGAAGACTACATTTAAAGCCAGCAAGGACATGGATATACAGCCCACCAACCATTCGGGCAGAAAATTCAGCATTTTTTAACTCCCTTAGATAATCATTGCGCGGACCTTAGCATGAGATGACCCATTGGTCAAAGTATTACGACGAATGATTCTTTCCGTAGCAATATATTCTCCTGTGTTATATAAATTTATCTCATGAAATTAAAAGATAAACAAACACATCAAGGATGGATGGTATATATCCTGCGCTGCTCGGACGGCAGTTTTTATACCGGTGTAACCAAGAGTCTCGAAAAGAGACTGATGGGTCACGACCGGGGGACGGCTTCCAAATATACCCGGTCCAGAAGACCGTTGACCCTGCTGGCGACAAGTGTCGAAATGAATAAAGGCGAAGCCTTGCGTCTGGAAATAAAAATCAAAAAAATGCCTAAAGCAAAAAAGGTTGCTTGTTTGAAAAGTAGCCGGTCAGGAAACGAAGACCCACCATAACCGTCCCTTCATAGGATACAGCCATCTGATAAATATTGACACGATGGTGAATTCTGTTAAATTGTCACCAATTATTCGGCGATTCGACCGTTATCGTTAAATGCGACAAAATTTCAGTATAAATCTTTAAACATAGGCAGGGGAGGTATGATGATGGATGGACAGAAAATACCGGGGAAAACAATATTAATCGGCGTTGCGGGGCTTGCTATTCTATTGTTGCTTATATCGACTTATTTTGGAGTGGATGCGGGAGAACGAGGTGTTGTGCTGCGTTTCGGGGAGGTCAACCGCGTAGTTGAACCAGGTCCTCATTTTAAAATACCTCTGGCGGAGCAAGTGGTCCCCATGTCCGTGCGTGTTCAGAAAACTACGACCAAGACGGAAGCGGCCAGCCGGGATCTTCAAGTGGTTCAGACCACGATGGTTCTTAATTATAATCTTGAACCGGCCAAGGCAGGCTCGATGTATTCTAATATCGGGTTGAATTACAATGAACGGGTCATTGATCCGGCGGTGAAAGAAAGTTTTAAAGCGGCAGCGGCCCGCTATACCGCGGAAGAATTGATTTCCAAGAGAGAAACGCTTAAAACCGAAGTTCGTAATTACCTGAGGGACCGGCTGCATGTATTTGGTGTTGTCGTTGTGGAACTTTCCATTACGGATTTTGA
>CAZOPH010000205.1:0-3073 GCA_964581635.1 uncultured Smithella sp. | reverse complement strand
ACAGTCGTTCAGACATCTCATAGACATACTTTTTATCATATGGTACTTTTTAGAACACAAGAAATAGCATTAGGAGCCGATAACGACCATGTACGCAGCATTCTTTGATCTTGATCATACCATTCTTAATGTTTCCAGCGGGCGGATTATGTTTAATGGTTCTTGTACGCATAAGCTCATAGGCAGGAAGGAAGTCTGCAAAGCCATGATGATGACCATGCTGAATCGGATGGGTATTTTGAGCGCCGAATCAGCTATCGCGCGCTCTTTGAGGTGGTACCGGGGCATGAGTGTTGAAATGTTTAACCCCACAGCGGTCTATTGCGGTGAAAAACTCAAAGGCGAAATCCGCAACGATGCACGCAAAGAAGTGAAATTCCATCAAGATAAAGGTGCGCATACGGTTATCCTTTCCGCATCAACAACTTTTTTATGTGAACAGATTAGGATGGAGCTGCAGATGGATGACATGATATGCACCGAGCTTGAGTTCATTGACGATCGTTTTACCGGGGAAATGAAGGGCAGATATTGTTATGGAACTGAAAAGCTTGTGCGGGCGCGTCAATACTGCATAGATAAGGGACTGCATATGCAGGATGCTTTTTACTATGCTGATTCAATATCTGATCTTCCGGTATTCGAGGCCGTTGGTGTCCCTGTTTGCGTTACTCCCGATAAAAAGCTTGAGAGGATTGCGCTGAAACGGGGATGGAAGATCAATAGGTGGGAATAAGACGGACCGCTCTAAAGGACAGGGATCGCAAAGAGGGCAAAGAACTTGCTCTAATATAATTTTTTCGCTACACGGTAAATACAATTTTGCCGACATCGTAAATCTCACCGTTTTTGATAACCGTTTGTGGTTTGCGGCAAGTCTCGATTTTTTCCAGCGGATTTTCTTGCAGTATCGTTAGATCAGCGTATTTTCCCGCCTCCACAGAGCCTATCTTATCGGCCATCCCAATAATCTTTGCGTTGTTTATCGTGGCGCATTGCAGGATTTCGGAGTTTGAAAATCCAATGCGTCCCAGCATCTCCATTTCGCGCCACAATGTTCCGTGATAGGACAAAGGAACGCCGGAGTCCGTGCCGCAACCAATTACAATGCCCTGATCTTTCATGGCCCTTAAATTATCGGGACCAACGAGCAGGATATTGAAATAGATTTCAGGATTGGCCGTGTACTTGTTTTTTGGGTGTAAGTTGCCCAAACCGGATTTTTGATAGTTTTTCAGATAAGCGATATTACGTTCATGAATGGATATTTCCGTGTAATCTTCCAGAGAAGAGTTGATGATGTATTCGTGCCGAATTTTCATTTCCCGGGCAATGAAATCAGTGCGGTATTTTTTGGGCAGTTCATCGTACGCTTCCTCCGCGGCCAGCATCTGCGCAATAATCATGGTTGGAACAATGGCAATCTTCTTTTTAGCCATTGCGGTTACTTCCTTTTCGGTCAGGACTGCGTCGGCAATAGAATGTTCCATCGAGCCGATGCCATATTGCAGGGCACGGTCAAAGCCGAATTTGGTATGAATATGTCCGGCGGTTGCCAGATTGTTTTTTTGCGCGAAGTCAAATATCACATTTAAGTGTTCATCCGCGTAAACAGGAATCTCGGACTTACCGGCCAGCAAGGATTTTTTGTCCATCGTCAGTTTAATAAACGTTGCACCTCCTGAACTGTTTTCCCGCATCTTTGCTTCCAGTTCTTTTGTGTCCTTGAACCATAAATTTACATTACCGGTTAACAGCATTCCCAGTGGTAAAAAAATGCTGATGTCTGAAGGATCAATAGATGGGTGGCCGCGGTAAATATTGGTGAATGAATTGCAGTAAACAATGCGCGGACCGATGAGTTCACCTTTTTCTATTTGCGCGATAAAGTCATGCAGTAATTTCGGCATCGCACCCATGTCGCGGATGGTAGTTACACCATGCTTGATCTGCTGAACGTAGTTTCTCTTCAGTTGATTCATCGTCGTTAAAACGCCCCAGGGATTAAACACGGATTCACCTGGCATGGTTGTATGGCAATGCGCGTCAATTAAACCGGGGATTACGAACTGATTCTTTAAATCCAGAATTATATCGCCTTCCCGAGGGGAGGGAAGTTGATTGTAAATTGCTTCAATAAAGCCGTACCGGATGGCAATCGTCTGGTCATGAAGAATTACGCCATGGACAACATCAACAATATCACTATGGATGATATACAGCGTTTTGTCTTTGGGGCTGCCCAAAGGTTGATGTTTGGGAAGAGATGAACAGCTGGTGATATTCGGCAATCCCATAAAAAAAGCGGATGCCGCTGCTGTCTGCAATAGTTGCCTCCTGGTCGTTTTTGGAAAAGCATTCTTCATGAGTTACTATCTCCGTTTAATATTATCCAAAATCACCGATGTTCAGAGCGCCGTCTATTCCCATTCAAAATTTCTTAGTTCCCAACTATCATCAGGTTGGCCATGTAATGCAGGAGATAATTTCTCCAGTTCTGCGATCCATAAATTGCTGAGGCCGTTACTTTCGGCCACGGATTCGAGCCATTTAAGCTCAGCTTCGTGAACCTGCCCGTCAGATGCCGACAACCTCAATCCATCCCTGATAAAACAAAGGGCAATATCGGTTTCCGAGAAAAGAGGTGGTACATCGATGATGTGGTTATTGTCCAGGAGCTCCTCCATTGTCTTCGTACAGAATTTTGGGTCAAAACCGAGCATTTTCCCAATACTCAGCATCATCTTCTTTTCTTCATCATGTATCTGGCGGTCCTGACGGATGAGTATCATCAGTCCCTTATAATAGAGACTCCGATCCAGTAACGATATTCTCATGGAAACACCTTCTTTGTCTTTCATCATTTCGGTTCTTTCGCAGCCAACTGTCTAATACAGATACGCTTTGGAAATTAGGGCATTGCTGCCATTTCCGACGATATGCATGTAGGACTATCGCCCGCTTATTCATTGCGGATAGAGGAACCTCGTCCAGGAAAAGCCTCGAATGATGGAACAGACTCTATTTGATTTTTATCGGGCATTATTATACAAAATAACTGGCAGTATAAACA
>CAZOPH010000204.1:0-3095 GCA_964581635.1 uncultured Smithella sp. | reverse complement strand
CGCCTTCGTAAATGCGCCTGGGATGCAGAATGCGGGGCGGCAATTTCTTTGTGTGAAAAGGCGAGGCAACACAAAACACATCCGTGTTGAAAATCAGCTTTGCGCCTATGCCCGTGCCGAACGGATCGCGGTTGACGCCGACAATGCCGGTCAATGCTCCACCGTAAGGATCAAGTGCAGAAGGCGAATTGTGCGTCTCCACTTTAAAAACCAGATTGAGATCATCATTGAATTTAATGATCCCCGCATTATCCACAAAAACGGAAAGGCAGAAATCCTTTTTGCCTTTTGATTTACGGATTTTGGCCGTTGAGCCTTTAATGTATTTTTTAAAAAGCGAATCAATTTTTAATTTTTTACGCCCGTCCGTATAATCAATTTTACTGTTGAAAATTTTATGCTTGCAATGTTCCGACCAGGTTTGCGCCAGGCATTCTAATTCCACATCGGTTGTGTTTTCATCCAGTCCAAATTTTTTACGAGTTTTGAGCACGGTGGGATTTTGGTAGTAGCGCTGAATCACCTGCATCTCTTCCAGATTGAGGGCCAGCAATTTATCCTGGCTGATCTTCAAAAGACCTCGTGCATCAACTTTTGCCAGGTTGACTTGGGCCACTTGCGGCTCGTCTTTGCCCATCACTTGCGGAACAAATGCGGGCAGGCCGGAGTTCAAATCAAAATCATTCGCTGCGAGGACTTGATGGCGTTCGATCAAATCGTTTGCCAAGAGTCCTGCGGCAATTTTTTCCGCATCGCTTTTAGATATTTTCCCACTGATTAAGTATTGACGGGAGGTATAAACAGCTATTTTCCGCGCGCCGATTTTTTCGCCAAGTAAAAGCGTGATCGCTTCGCGGGCTGTTTTGCCGACATTGTCGGTAACGCCCGGACGAAAGCCGACTTCAACGAGCCAATCAAATTTCTTCGCCAGCGGTCGGTTAATGGAAAACTTCTGAATGACCGGATCGGAGAGAGGCCCATCGGCAGCTTTTTGCAATTCCATAGCGCTTAGCCCTCCGGTGACGGTATATACTTCGACAGTGGCAATTTTTTCGACCGGCAGTGCCAGATTATCGATGATACGCTTTTTGGTCTTTTCGCCCAAAGCGTCGCGAATGCCTTCTTTAAATCCAACTTCAATTCTATCCGCCATGATTTGCCTTAGAATTTCCGATATTTTTGATCTGCCTAATGTACATCAGACGGTGCGTTTATACCCAAAAGACGTGAATTATGCAACTTACAAATATGTATCGAAAATGACGTGATCATATCGTTTGACAAGAGTTCCGTTTAAAATGAAAAAACAATTGACAGAGGGGCCATGAGTGTTTATATATACCCCATGGGGTATAATGATGGACGAAAATCGGAAGAAAGTTTTAAACCGCTTACGAAGAATTGAGGGGCAAATCCGTGGACTTGAACGAATGGTTGAACAGGAAACGCCCTGTGCCGACGTGCTTACCCAGTTGTATGCTGCGACGGCGGCCATGAAGAAAACGGGGGTTTTCATCCTCCAGGCCAACATGAGACGCTGTATTAAAGAAGCAGCCGGTGATCCGGACAAAAACATGGATGATTTTCAAAATGCCCTCACTCGATTCATTGGCATGTCCTAGAGGAGATTTTATGGAGTCGCCCAAAATTTCTAAAATCAGCCGCCGGTCTTTCTTGCAAATAACGGCAGGCGTTGCCGCCCTCACCGGAATGAGTATGCCGACAAACGCGCAGGCCGGATCGGGTACATTATCGACGCTCATCGATTTAAGCCTTTGTGACGGATGTGTTGATCGGGAAACACCTGCGTGTATCAGTGCTTGCAGGAGGATCAACAAAGATAAGATCCCCAAGGTTGTTGATAGCATTCCCGAGCCCTGGCCAAGAAAAACCATCGAAGACTGGTCCAAAAAGCAGGATGTAACAAATAGGCTGACTCCTTATAACTTCATCTATGTGCATAAAGCAGAAATTGCAGCGGATGGCCGCCGACAGACAATTTTTGTACCGAGACGCTGCATGCACTGCGACAATCCCGCCTGCGCTACCATCTGCCCGTTTTCTGCCAACCATAAAAATGACAATGGCGCGGTCGTTATCAATTCAAATCAGTGTTTCGGCGGCGCAAAATGTAAAGACGTATGCCCGTGGGAAATTCCACAGCGGCAGTCCGGCGTCGGCATATATCTTCATGTACTGCCGGGCTTGATGGGAAACGGCGTCATGTATAAATGCGACCTCTGCAATGACAGACTGAAGGAAGGAAGGCTGCCGGGATGTGTTGAGGCCTGTCCCCGTCAGGCCATGATCATTGGTCCCAAAAAAGATATTGAAGCCCAGGCACAGACGCGCGCCCAGCAGATGAAGGGTTATATTTACGGTAAAAAGGAGAATGGCGGCACGTCAACCCTCTATGTGTCGCCGGTATCCTTTGAACTAATTAACAAAACGATGACCAAAAAACCGGGACAACCGGATATGAAACCCGATGTTAAGCGCCGCATGGTCGGCACTGATCCTCTGGGGAAAACGGTGTTGGCTTCCCCCGTTCTGGGATTGGCTGCCGCCGGAGTACTCGGCTGGTTTTCACGGCGCAAAGAGCAGATAAAGACGAAGGAGAAAGATCATGGCTGAAAAGATTCTTTCTGAAAAAAATCTTGTTGTCCGTCACAGCTTTCTTGAGTTGATCGAGCATTGGGCGATCGCCATTTCCGGTCTTCTGCTGCTTTTCACGGGGATATTTGAACTTCCCGTCGCTAAGCGATATTACATTATTACGGTTCCGGGATTAGGATGGTCGGCTGATTTTATTACTTCCTTATATATTCACTACGCGGCGGCGCTTGTTTTTACGGCTGTGGGAGTTTTTCATTTGGCTTATCATGGTTTTCGTGGCGAGAACGGGATGATTCCACAGAAAGGTGATCTAGCTGCATCCGTCAAGGTAATAAAGAGTCTGTTTGGTTTTGGCCAGGAGCCACCGATGCATAAATATTTGCCGGAACAGCGCTGGGCTTATGTAGGAATGGCTTTCATCATCTTGATGCTGATTATCTCCGGTCTAATTAAAACCTACAAGAATATTTATGCGCCGG
>CAZOPH010000203.1:0-3098 GCA_964581635.1 uncultured Smithella sp. | reverse complement strand
AACGCAATCGCTTTCGGTGACCTAGAGGGTCATATCACTTACGTGAATGAGGCCTTTCTTCGTCTTTGGGGAGGCGATGATGTTTCTGAGGTCCTCGGACGCTCCGTTTTTACCTTTGCACAGTCTCAACAGGATATCGAACGGATTCTCCGGCATGTCTTCGCACAGGGTAACTGGCAGGGCGAAGTCACGGCAAAGGCTAAGGACGGACACCTTGTAACGGTTCAGCTTTCCGCCCACCTTGTCACCGACGAGCAGTACAGGCCGATCTGCCTGATGTGTTCCTTCGTGGACATCACCGAGAAGAACCGGGTGCAAGAGGATCTCAGACAAACCCTGGATAAACTCGAACAGCTGGTGGCCGGACGGACGATCGCGCTCACCGAGGCCAACGAGAAACTCCGTCGGGAGATCGAGGAACGCAGACTCGCCGAGAAAAACCTCCGTCAAAAGGAACGTGAACTCAAACTCAATGCCCTGCAATTGGAAGAGTCAAACATCGCAATGAAGGTCCTGCTCGAAAAACGGGAAAAAGATAAGAACGAGTTGGAAGAAATGGTCCTGGCCAATGTCCAGGGTCTTCTACTGCCCTGCATTGAACGTCTTCGGAGCTGCCGTCTCAACGATCGGCAGAAGGTCTATGTGGATAGCCTCGAGGCCAATCTCCAAACCATTGTTTCACCTTTTCTCCACCGCCTCTCCAACCGCTTCCTGAACCTTACCCCAGCAGAGATTCAAGTGGCCGGTCTGGTGAAGGAAGGGAGAACATCCAAGGAGATCGGCTCTTTGATGAATATTTCGGAGCGGGGCGTCGAATTCCACCGCAACAACATTCGCCGGAAATTAGGTTTAACCAAAGCTAATAAGAATCTCCGCTCCTACCTGCTGTCATTGTCTTAGCAGAAGGTTCTTATCCCCCGCTTTGGGCCTTTGGCCTTTCATCTCTCAAACCGTGCCGCGTTCAAGGCTTTTATCCGTGACCGGGATCTTGCCGACATTCGGCACACGGATCGTTGCTTCGGCCTGCTTCAGCGCGCTCTTCCTCTCCTTCAGAGCGAAGCGGTTCAAACCGGATAGGTGAATCGGCCCCATGTAGCGCTCCCACTGTATGATCCGAGAATCCACCGGAAAGGTTTCGCGATCTTCGGGGGCAATCCTCGAGGTGAGACCCATCAGTTTTTCATTGGAGAAAATGTACCGCGGCGATGCGTAAAAGGAAAAGGTAATGGCCAGTTTCATGGTGGTCTTGACGAAATCCGTCAACTTGACGAACCGGTTTATCATTCCCGTATATCTGCAAACGCTGTCGTACGCCGTCACAACCACCCGCAGAACCAACATGGCCATGACAAACAGCCGACGGTCAATGATCGTGAAGTCCCGTTTCGGTTTGCCTTTCGGCAACAGGCGGTCGTAGGCTTGTGCATTTCGGTTGGCTTCCGACTGCAGCAGGTGCTGCATCCGGCCGACCGTGATGGGATTAGCTGATCCGGTTGAGCACTGGTAGATGCGGTGCTGCCCGGGCGACGCCAGGGCTTCGGCTGCGGCCAGGATGAGGCTGTTCGCCACAAAGTCCGCCGGAATGATGTCGATGACGCCCTTCGCCCGCGCGGGAAAGAACGGGGTTTTCTCCCGGGTGTAGGCCAGAATGATCGCGTCCGCCACTTTGACGCCTTCCACCCATCCCGGAACCGGCTCGCAGTATGTGCTTTCAATGATGGCCGGACGAAGGATGGTTAGGGTGGCCCCCTGCAACGCGTCCATGATCACCTGTTCACCCAGCCACTTCGTAAACGAGTAGGTGTCGTTCCATCCGTGGCGGTGGGATTCCCGAATACCCAGCTCAACCAGGCGGGAAGCACACGAATCCGGCGAGGCAGAGGTTGATTCAATCTTGCTGATCTTTTTCTGCAGTGTTTCAATCAGGCCGCGGACATCATAATAACCTTTTGAATTTTTCTGAAATCCCCGACCTGTCGGCACGATGACTTCTTCGCGGCAGGCGCCTCGGTTGAAACCGTGCGCATAGCAGGTGGAAACATCGATCAGAGGAATGTTTCCCGCAGCCTTGATTAGATCTGCCACGTTCAACAAACTGAAGGTGTTGATCAGCAGCGCCTTCTGGAGCTGCTCCCGGAATTCCACGCAGGCTGCGGCATGGACAAACACATCCACCCGACCGGCCAACATTGTGAATTCCTCACAGCTCAGCCCGAAATATTTTTCCGTGACTTCGCCCGTGACGCATTCGATTTTCTCAAGGCAGAATTGACGAAAGCAGGATGGGTTTTCATCTTTGAGCCGGTCAAAAACAGTGGACACAGCAATTTCATGGTCAAAGCGCTCCTTCGCCGTAGCATACCGATCGTTTCCCCGGATCAACAGGATGATCTTCTCGACATCCGATATCTCACGAATAATCTTTTCGATGACAACTTTCCCTAAGAATCCAGTCGAGCCGGTGATCAAAATTCGTTTGCCGGCTAATTGCTCCTTCACAGATATTTCATTGCTGGTGAACATGAACATTCTCCTTCTTAGCTGCCTGAATATCGAGAAATGTCAAACAAGTAAATACCACTAAAAGGGTATTTACCTCCTTATCAGCATTTATTATTTCTATTTTCTGCAACAACAAAGTCGGCAATCCACCCGGGAATAAAGGCCCAGGCTCTGTTCCCTTCTTGCGTTTTTCCAAGATCCAGTGTTCCGAACAACCAAACCTTGGATTTGTAATATAGCGTGGCCCCCTGCCCCTGAAGCCTTTCAGCAAAGCTCAAGATGCCCGGCTTCTTCAATGTACCATCTTCGACAACACAATAGCCGGCATTATGGCCATCGCTGCCCGGCCAAACCGTTGTATAGTGGGACGCGAGAGCAGCTCCGATCGACATAAATCTAACAAAATCAGCAACGCTCTTCAAAACCATTCCAAACCGGATTTTCAGATAAAGAGACACAAGTCGATGCATGGGTTCACACTCATCTTCCTTATCCGCATATCCATGGACAACTCGAAGATATTCCCGGCCCCATTTCCCCGTATCTTTCAGAAATGCCGAAAGGCGCCACATTGGCGATGAAAAATCGACGGCATA
>CAZOPH010000202.1:0-3106 GCA_964581635.1 uncultured Smithella sp. | reverse complement strand
AAATAATTCGGAAGGGTGAATATGAGCAAAAATTCTCTGGCTGAAAAAATCAAGGAACATCTCAACACTCGAAACATTGTTTTTCTTCTTTTTGCAGCTGTGGCTTTGATCGTAGCTTATACACCAATCAGGGCATTATATTCATCCAATAAAAGTGAATACTATTCACATATTGCGTTAATACCTCTGGTAAGCATTTATCTGATTTACATCAAACGCAAAGAAATCTTCACCAAAGTAGATTATTTATTTGCTGCAGGAGTTCCAATTGTACTTTTAGGCATCGCTCTATTTCTTGGCGGCATCCTCTGGGGTGCGCCGCTCGATAATAACAATTACGCATCTCTTCTGGTCTTCTCTATCTTCATTTTTATCAACGGATCCTTTATTCTTCTCTATGGTATGCAGGCCTATAAAGCGGCTTTGTTCCCCCTTCTCTTCTTGATTTTTATTGTTCCGATCCCTACGGCTCTCATGGATCGTATCATCCATTTTTTACAGATCGGTTCCACGGAGTTCACAAATCTTTTATTTATGGCCTCGGGAGTGCCATTTGTGAGAGAAGGCTTTGTCTTTCACTTGCCCAATGTCAGTGTCGAGGTGGCTAAACAATGCAGTGGCATCCGGTCCAGCATGGCTATTTTTATTGTTGCAATTCTGGCCGGTTATCTGTTTCTGAAATCCTATTGGAGGATAATTTTTCTTGTTGTCTGTGCCGTGTTGATTGCCATGTTTAAAAATGGTATCCGGATTATAACGCTTTCCCTGTTGGGAAATTATGTTGATCCGCAAATTCTTGCTAGTTCTATGCACAGAGAAGGCGGCACGCCTTTTTTCATTGTTGCATTGCTACTGCTAGCACCGATCCTGTTTTTTTTAAGAAGGTCGGAAAGGAAGAGAGATAGCTAAAGGGGCAAGGTGCAAGGTGGAGTAAGGATAATAGTGGATGGTGGATGGCTCGTAGTTGCTAGCTAAAGGGACAAGGAAAGAATCCACCCCCGGCGCTTCGCGCCACCCCCGCCGGCGGGGGACAGTTCACGTAAGATACAATTATTATTGGTTTTCGGCATGGGTGCTTCAACGAGAAGACGATGGACAGAGTTAAATAAAAAATGAAGTTACGGATGAATCATGGCTTTTAATGTTGGACTTTCATTTGTGGCGGCGGGCGTGACGCTTGCGGTGCTTGTCATTGGTGTTTACCGCGGGCCGCGTTCTGTTGTCCAGGGGATATTTGCCTTTGGCATGTTGCTTCTATCTCTGGAGGCTGCCCTTACTGGTTTTGTATATCAGTCCAGCACGCTTTCAGCATTTCTTTTCCGGCAGCATATACTGTTTATCATCGCTTCCCTCGTGCCGGCTGCCTGGCTGCTCTTCAGCATCAGTTTTGCCCGTGCAAACTATGCCGAGCAAATATCCAAATGGAAGTGGGTTTTGCTCCTGGCAGTCGCCGCGCCGCTTTCCCTGGTTACCTTTTTTAATTATGATTTTATTTCTTTAGTGCTGGCGCCGGAAAATTCGCCAACTTTTTTTATCAGGACAGGATGGTCCGGCTATCTGTGGCATCTTTTCTCGATTATAACATCCATATTCATCCTCATGAACCTGGAAAGAACGTTCCGCCATTCTACCGGTCACATTCGCTGGCAAACCAAGTTCATGTTTCTGGGTATCGGCAGTATTTTTGGAATACGGATTTTCACGGACAGTCAGGCTGTCCTTTTCAATGGTGTGGACACTGGTCTTTATTTAGTTGATCTGGGCGCCCTTCTGATCGCCAACGTTTTTATTTTCCGGTCGCTGTTTCGCGGCAAACCGCTGAATGTCAGCATTCAACTTTCTCACCAGTTTCTCTATACGTCCCTCACTGTCCTGATTGTTGGCACCTATTTTATATCATTGGGAGTAATTGCCTGGGTTTCACTGAATTTCGAATGGCTTCGCAATATTAACCTGGTTATCTTCCTAGTTTTTGTTACGGTGATTACTCTGGCCACTTTTCTGCTTTCCGACCGGCTACGCCTCAAACGAAAACGTTTCATCAGCCGTCATTTTAAGCGTCCGCTATACGATTATCAGAAAATATGGGAAGACTTCACGCAGAGAACCGCCTCGGTCACCAAAACGGATGAGTTGTGTAGTATTATCGTCAAGATGGTGTCGGATACCCTGGAGATTCTTTCCGTCAGCATCTGGCTGATTGATGAAAATGAGGAGCAATTATCCTTTGGCGGATCAACGGTTTTTACTGCAGACCAGGTTCAGGAAATGCACTTCTTCAAAGAAGGCGGCAAGAAGATGATCCGCGACATGACCAATCAAAAAATGCCGCTTGATCTGAAAGGGCGAGAAGATGACTGGGTTTCTGATCTGGCCCACGCCTATAAATTGGAAACCAAGGAATCGCGCATCCGCTACTGCGTTCCTCTTAATGCCGCGGGACAGCTCATTGGCATCATGACCTTAAGCGAAAAAGTATTTTATGAAGCGCTGACCTTTGAAGAATCGGAACTGATTAAAACGATTTCCGATCAGGCCGCGGCCGCTTTATTAAGTCTGAGACTTTCGGAACGTCTGCGCCAGACCAAGGAGCAGGAGGCGTTTCAGACCATGTCTGCTTTTTTTATGCACGATTTGAAGAATCTGGCATCAAAATTGTCCCTGGTAACGCAAAATCTGCCTCTACATATGGACAATCCGGAGTTCCGCGCTGATGCGCTAAAAACTATTTCCCAAAGTGTGTCCAAGATTAACAAGATGAGTAGCCGCCTTTCTCTGTTAAGCCAGAAGATTGATCTTTCCTTTCACGAAACCAATATTCATGACCTGATAACCACGGTGATCTCCGATTTGAAGGAATATGTAAAGGTTCCAGTGTCTCAGAATTTCGATCAGAATGTACCTTTGCTTCCTATCGATCAGGAACAGCTGCACAAAGTGCTTGAAAATCTGCTCATGAATGCATACGATGCTGTGGGAAATGGTGGGCAAATTTCTGTTGCCACAAGTCTTCAGAATAACTGGGTGGAAATTTCCGTAAGAGATACGGGTTGCGGAATTTCCAAAGAATTTATGGAGAAAAATCTTTTCCGACCTTTTCAGACCA
>CAZOPH010000201.1:0-3127 GCA_964581635.1 uncultured Smithella sp. | reverse complement strand
AATGCAAGAATGACCCGCCCAGTACACCACCGGCAGCCAGTAAACTCAGGGGCTTTAACCAGCCCTTCCAGATTGTGACAGACCATGGAACACTTGGATCTTTATGAATATCGGCATAAACGGCCGGTTTCTCTTTAAGCACATACATGAAGTGCGTGCCTTTTACATACTTATCGCCATAGGTCGTAGCGTCGCCGCCCAGTTTTTCAACGCGCTTGGCGGCGGCTTTGAGCATTTTATCCTTCAGCCCCCAAGACAGAGCGCCCGTCGGGCAGGCCTTGACACAGGCCGGATCCAGACCGTTGGTGATCCGGCTTTCGCACATGTCGCACTTATAGACCTTGTCCGTTGCCGCATCGTAGCGCGGAATTTCAAACGGGCAGGCCGCGACGCATTCTTTGCAGCCGATGCACTTGTCATGATCCAGACCAACGGTTTTGGTCTCCTTATTGTAATGCAAAGCGCCGCTGGGACAGACTGTGACACAGGCTGCATCGGTGCAATGCATGCAGGCTTCCTTGCGGAAAAGCCACTTCACGCTTCCGTCTTTATCCACGTAATCCTGATAATGGATCAGCAGGAACGTATTCGCGTTGAGCGAGGGCGGGTTCTGGTAAGTGCCCTTATTTTCCGTCTGCGAAGCTTTGAGAGCATTCCACTGTTTGCAGGCAAGCTGACAGCCGCGGCAGGCGGTGCATTTCGAATCGTCGTATAATTTGATTTTCTCGGTCATCTTACTTCACCCCCTTCTTCATAACATTTGCCATGAAGGCTTTGCTCTCCGGAATCATCGTGTTGGCGTCGCCAATGGTGGGAACCAGCAGGTTGGCTGAATCGCCATGCGTAAAGACCTCGGCTTTCTTGTCGCCGGGGTTGTATTTCCGGTCTTTGGTGGTAATCCAGCCAAAGTGCCAGGGGATACCGATTTCGTGAATCATATTGCCATCAATATCAAAAGGCTTGAAACGTGGCGTGACGATGGCCGAGCACTCAACTTCGCCACGCGCCGAACTGACAATGCACTTATCGCCATTTTTAATCCCTTTTTCCTTGGCCAGATCCGTCCCGATCTCCACGAACATGCCCGGCTGCATTTCCGCCAGCCATGGACACCAGCGGGTCAAAACACCCGTCTGCCAGTGTTCGCTGACCCGGTAGGTCGAGCAGATAAACGGGAATCGTGGATCGCAGCTCGTCACACCGGAATAAACATCCATATCGGAGCCTACACCGGCTTTGTCAAAACGTTTAATGACGGGGTTGTTTTTCTGCGGTGAAAGCAGGTTTTTCTCCACCGGGCACTCCAAAGGTTCGTAATGCTCAGGGAAAGGACCGTCGGCCAAACCGGGTCCGTAAAGACTGGCCACGCCGTCCGGTTTCATGATGAAAGGCGGCCGACCCTTGCCGGGATCACCTGCTCCATCCGGAACATCACCAACCCATTTTTCACCATTCCAGGTTATAACAGCACGCGACGGATCCCAGGGTTTCCCATTCAAGTCAACAGAAGCGCCATTATAAATAATACGGCGGTTAACCGGCCACGACCAGGCCCATCCAGGGGTAAGTCCCAGATCGGTCGGATCAGCTGTATCACGGCGCATGGGTAATATACCCTTATCCGTCGTAACAGATCCGCAATAAACCCAGCAACCTGATGACGTGGAACCGTCATCCTGCAGCCAGGCGAACGTGGGCACCAGATCGCCCTTCTTGAATTCCTTGAACTCACCCTTCTTGGTCGGGTTTTCCACTTTCTTGTCCTCAAGGAAGAAGCCGCTGATTTCCGCGGCTACTTTCCGGGGTTCATAGTGGAAATGCTTGCCCGCCATTTTGCCGTAGGGCCAGGTGAGCTGGGTAATCGCTTCCTTGTGCGGGCCGCCATTCTTTTCGTAAAGCTCCTTCACTTTGAAGAAGATCTCGCTCATAATGTCGCCGTCCGGCAGGGACTCACCCACCGGGCTGACGGCCTTGTATCGCCACTGCTGGAGTCGGCCGGAGTTGGCGATACTGCCTTCCTTTTCAATCGATGACGCGCAGGGCAGCATAAAGACTTCCGTCTTGATCTTTTTGGGATCCATACCGGGTCCACGCCAGAAAGAACCGGTTTCGTTGTCAAAAAGGTTGACGTTCACCATCCAGTCCACTTTGCTTAGCGCCTGGCGGACCTTATTAGAATGAGCGCCGGAACAAGCCGGGTTCATTCCCCACGCGAAGAAGCCCGTGAACTTCCCCTTGTACATCTGATCAAAAATCATCAGCCAGGAATAATTGGCGCCGTCGTCCACTTTCGGCATGATGTTATAGGCCTCTTCGAGGCTCATTCCCGTACCGTACATGGAGCGCAGGAAACTGGCGACGTACTTGGGTTTATTCTTCCACCAGTTAAGACTATCTTTTTCCTTGGTTGTGGGCGTATTCTTATCGTTATAGGCTTTCATCGTTGGCAGAGAAGCCGTCGGTGTCCCCAAGTAACCGGGCCAGATATGGAACAGCAGTCCATGATCCGTTGAACCCTGAACGTTGGATTCGCCGCGCATGGCCGCAACGCCACCGCCCGCGATTCCCATGTTCCCCAGCAAAAGCTGAATCATGCACATCGTGCGGATATTTTGCGTACCGACCGTGTGCTGCGTCCAGCCCATTGCGTAGAGATCCACGCCCGCTTTGTCCGGCTTGCCGGTCGAGCCGTAAAGCTTATAAACCTCAACCAGTTTATCTTTCGGACATCCGGTGATTCGGGAAACCAGTTCCGGCGTGTAACGGGAATAGTGTTTTTTCAAAAGCTGGAAGACGCAGTTCGGGTCTGTTAGACTTTTATCTTTTTTAATCACACCCACAGCATCCGTCTGATAGGACCAAGTGTCCTTCTCATACTTTCCGTTGGTGAACCCGGAAAACACGCCCTTGTTCTCGCCGGGCAGTTTGAAGGCAGGGTTGACGAGAAAGGAAGCGTTGGTGTAATTCTTTACATACTCTTCGAAATAAAGTTTATTATCCAGAATATACTTGATCATGCCGCCCAGGAAAGCAATGTCTGTTCCTGAACGAAGCGGTGCGTAAAGATGAGCTTTAGCCGCCGATTGCGTGAAGCGGGGATCCACGCAAATGATCTTTGCGCCGCGAT
>CAZOPH010000200.1:0-3153 GCA_964581635.1 uncultured Smithella sp. | reverse complement strand
TGGCTGGGGAACAAGGATTCGAACCTTGATTGACGGAGTCAGAGTCCGGTGTCCTACCATTGAACGATTCCCCAGTAGGAAATGTTGAAGAGCCTTGCCCGTCTATTTTTTGTCCTGTTTACGGGCGGCGTGAATATAATGCGATTGATATTTTATGTCAACAGATTTTCTCTATAAAATTGAATTTGCATCATGAGACGGCGTGGGCCTTACTTAAAAAAACCGCCACCCTTCCGGAAGAAGGGCGGCGGTTGCATTTCGGGCCTATGCTGCTTTGATTGGAACTTTGGTCCCTTTGGTCTTGGCGGACGATTTTTTCGGGATGGTGATGTTCAGAACACCGTTTTTAAAACTCGCTTCTGCTTTATTCGCGTCGGTTTCTACAGCCAAAGGAATCACGCGGTTGAATGATCCGTAGGATCGTTCCATGTAATAGTAATTTTTATCTTTGTCTTCCTTTTCTTCTTTCTTTTCGCCTTTAATGGTTACCGCATCCTTGGTCACTGTTACTTCAACATCTTTTTCCTCCACGCCGGGAATCTCGGCGCGAATGGTAAAATCTTTATCGCTTTCCTTGACATCAACCGATGGTGAGAAAGCGCTGAATCCGCCAGGCGTAAGCGAGCGCGGCGTGACATCAAACCCGGAGAAAAAATCATCAAACAAACTATTCATTTGATGCTGCAAAGAATAGAAGGGATGATCAGCATCTTTTCCCGCGGGTCTCGTTACCGCCGGCAATAGATTTTTTATTCTCATAACCATGTCCTCCTAATGAGCGTCCAATTCCGAAAGTGAAGCGCATTGGAATTGGCTCGTCGAATTGTCCCGCCAAAGCGGGGTTCGTACCTCTCTGTTTTAAACCTTTAATCTTTAACTTCTATTTTTCTATGCCGCCTTAATAGCGATTTTTTTCGGTTTAACCTTTTCCGCTTTCGGCAGTTCCAGTCTTAAGACACCGTTTCTGACGGTGGCGACAATTTTCTCGCGGTCGATTTCATCCGACAACGTAAAGACTCTTTCATAGTCGCCAATTTCATATTCTGAATACATCATCGTTGCATCTTTGATCCGGCCGTTTTCGACCCGTCCGGTGATTGTCAAAACATTTTTTTCCAGTTCAATATCAACCGTCTTTTCATCAACGCCCGGCATATCAGCGACTAAAAACAGAGAATCCTTGTTTTCAAAAATATCTACTCGCGGCATAAAGGTCTTGACATTGCGGACGCGTTCAGTGGCCGACAAATTTTCCATTTTCTGCATATCTTTTTCCACCATGGAATCCAACCTCCTTTCCAGCTATTTAATCTTGATCTTCTTGGGTAAATTTTCTTTAATTCTGGGTAACGTAATAATCAATATGCCTTTTTCGTACCTGGCCTCGACTGCTTGCGCGTTGACCTGAAAGGGTAGTTGAATGTTACGTTTGAAATTTCCGATGCCTCTTTCTTGGCGGAGGTACGTTTCGCCCTTTGCGAAAGTCTCCTGTAAGGCGGAGCCTGCAATAGTTAATATTTCTCCGGATACGGAAACATCCATTTTCTCGGGATCAATTCCGGGCAGCTCCGCAGTTACCACAGCGGATCCTTCTTTTTCCCAGATGTTTACTGCAGGATAGTCCTCGGGTGACTTTTGTCCAGCATTGGAAAAAAGCCGGTTCATTTCCCGCTGCAGATTTAACAGTTCCGGCATCGCGTCGGAAAATCTTCGAAATCTCCATAAACTTGGGTTGAACATAAACCTTCCTCCTTTCATGTTATTATTTTGTAAGCGATTGCTCTTATTACTTATTTTGCTCTTTTGGTGAAAATATATGAATGAAAATTATGTTGTCAAGGGGGATGGTGGTCATGATTGCGGAAGCTGATGCTCCCTGAGAATAAAGAGGGCAAAATTAGTCCACCACCCTTGACACGCCATATCCCCGTTCTTATATTAGGCGCGCTTTAAGCAGCGGTTTTTAAAAGGAACTATGGATCAATTATCATGAAAGATCACATTGTAAAATTATTCAAGGAAAGCTGCCGAGTCAAGGAAGCGTTCATCAATGATAATCTCAGCAAGCTGGTTAAAGTCATTGAGGTTCTGACGGCAGCTCTTAAAGCCGGTAATAAAATCATGATTTTCGGCAATGGAGGCTCCGCAGCGGATGCACAGCACATTGCCGCAGAATTTGTCAACCGCTTTATCATCGAAAGGCCGCCGCTGCCGGCAATTGCATTGACAACGGACACGTCCGTTATTACCAGTATAGGTAACGATTACGATTTTTCGGAAATATTTGCCAAACAGATTCGGGCGTTGGGGCAGCAAGGTGATGTGGCATGGGGAATCAGTACAAGCGGTAATTCACCCAATGTGCTCAAAGGTCTTGAACTGGCCAAAAAGATGGGAATAATCACGCTGGCTTTTACCGGCAAAGATGGCGGCACTATTGCCCAAATAGCTGATGTATCACTAAATGTGTCATCGAATAGTACGGCACGTATTCAGGAAACGCATATAACAGCCGGTCATGCGATTTGCGAACTGGTGGATATAAAATTATTCCAGAAACCGGATTTAAAATAAAAAAGTTGCAGGAGTGGAAGTGAAAAATAAAAAAGATCATGGCGATAAAAAAATAAAGGCGGATGCCCCTGAAACAGTTAAAGCCGCTGAACAGGTGTCAGCCCCGGAAAATAATGAATTAAGTAAAATAAAGGAAGCGTTTGAAGCGAAAGAAAAAGAAGCCAAAGAGAATTACGACCGTTATCTGCGGGTCGTGGCTGAACTGGATAATTACAGAAAACGGGCGGCGCGGGATAAGGCCGATATCATTAAATACGGCAAAGAAGATCTGGTTAAGGATATTTTACCTTTTCTGGACAGTTTGGATCGCGCGCTTGAGCATACGGAAAGCAACGACGCTCAGGCCTTTAAGTCCGGAATTGCGCTGATTCAGGAACAGTTATTGTGTTGCCTGAAAAAACATGGCGTAGAGAAAATCGAAAGCGCCGGTATGGATTTTGATCCCAACTTCCATGAGGCTCTGATGCAAATGGATAGCGCAAATCATCAGGACAACCAGATCGTTAGTGAAATGGAAAAAGGCTATTTGCTCAACGGCAGACTGATTCGGCCGTCGAGAGTCTGTGTATGCAAAAAGAC
>CAZOPH010000199.1:0-3179 GCA_964581635.1 uncultured Smithella sp. | reverse complement strand
TTTTATAAGTTCATCCTTCAATGTATTGATACCTGAATGCAAGCGCAAAACAGAAAGAGCAAAATGTATCAATACCTGTTCTAATTCTCAATGCTAGCGGATTAAAGCTCGTAAAGAGCTTCTTTGTTGATTTAAATGTTAATGTGGCGGCATTTGCCGTGCCTTTCTCTTTTCCATAGGATAGAAGCACCATGATATTTTGTATGGCCGAGGTGAGGTATTCCTGAATCTGAACTCGCCAAAGCTTGCGCCACCTCGCCCGCTTGAAACCATAGCGCGTTGCACGAGCAAAAGAACGCTCCATCAAATGTTGCCGGGTACGGATGTCTCGTTTGGCTGATTGGGATTGCGCGGCATTTCGCATCTTATCTAAATCTTCCTGTCGCCGATGACGGGTGAGCGTTCGGCTTTTTTTAGACTTTGTACATTGGGTCGCTAACGAACAGTTTCGACAAAGCTTGCTTGAACACCTGTATTCATAAACATCCCGCTTGGCCCTATAGCTGCTTCTCTTTAAATGGTTGCCGGCAGGACATAAGTAAGTGTCTGTCTCTGTGTGGTATTGGAAGGCTTCCTCGGAAAAGATATCTTTAAAATCATTATGACTTTTCTTCAGATCAGGAATATGGGCATTTACTCCCAGATCATAGCAGGCAAGATAATTATCTGCCGTCCCGTACTGCGTATCCGCAACAACCGCTTTTACAGTGGTCTGTGTGTTGTCTTGGTGCATGGTCACAAGGGTGGTCAGCAGATGGCCCTCGTTGACTTCTCCCGGTGTAACCTCCGTAGCCGTAATGATCTCTGCCCTGGCGTCAACACTACGGTGTGTCTTGTATTGAAGTTTTCGTTTCCCGGCTCCCTGTCTGGTCACAGAAGCATCCGGATCAGTACTGGAGATGTAATTGCGATTAGTTATGCCTGTCTTTGGCACATGATCGTCTGGTGGATTTTCTTTTTTCTCTTCTTTCTCTTCCAGTCGCGATTCAAGTTCGTTAAATCCTTGAACCAGATGAATCTTTAACGCCTCTTTATTGACATTGATGACAGAGCTGTTGGAGGCATCGGCTTGGACAAGACTGGAATCCATAAAAATCCTGGTGCCATCCACCAGTCCTGCTTCAACGCATTGCCAAACAATACGCTCGAAAAAGCACTGAAAGGCCTCAACACCCCAGCGGCTGCGTGCCTTGCTCAGCACACTATGATTCGGAATTTCACTGTCCAGCTTGTAGTCTAAAAACCATAACCAGTCTAATCTCTCTGGCACCGTCTCCATAAGTTCGCGTTCGGAACGGACATTGTAGAAAACAAGCAGAAGCATTAATTTTAAAATCACTGGCGGAGGAACGGATACATTGCCTTTACTTCCGTATTTGTCATGGACTTCTTGGTATATAAACTCAAAATCGATCAATTCGTTTATCCGGCGCAGCGGATGGTTTTTTCGCACTCTCTCTTCAAGGATAATGTTCGTATAAAATAAATTCTCTTGCAGTAACGGCTGATGGCCCATCATAAAAAAAAGCTGCCTCCTTGATGGATATATTCGATATTATATCAATTATATCAATATATTGCAATTATTTTATGCGATAATTAAAACTATTTTATCAATGTTTTGCTATCAACCTTGCCATACATTATATTATTTGGGCAACAGGCCGAACATGCCTGCTCCAGCGTAAGAAACCAGCGTGGATGACTGAACCAGCGTGGGGATGTTTTATTTATTTCCCTTAAGCATTTTCAGGATATGTTTTGCCAATAAATCTTTTATATCGTTATGACGGGGAATGGGTTGAGATATTTTTGTCTCCGGATTCTGATACCAATCATGCCGGCCTCCGTGACGAATAAAAATGCAACCAGCCTCCTCAATCGCGCGGATTAAATCTTTACGCTTCATGCGACGCGCAACTCCCCGACATGAAGGACATTCTGTATCCTGCCGCTGGTCAGTTCTTCATAGATATCTTTTAGATTATCCTGCAATTCATCAAGAGATTCGCCCTGAGTTTTATAATCCGGAAATTCTTCCAACCATCCGATAAACATATTATCGTCTTGAAAATAGATAAATTTTTTTGTCTCCATAAAACAACCTCTTTTAAAGCAATTCATACGACATTATTACATTCAAATTTGGCTCAATCTTACTCTATTTTAAAAATAATACAAATAAATAATACCATGCTTTTATCTGCACTTGAGGCTGGTTCAAACTTCTCTTGCTGGTTCAATCTGAGGACGATTGAACCAGCAGAGAGCGCGATCGGAGATCGCGCTCTCTGCATTGATGCATTATTGTTTCGGCACCAGCGTAAGCGTCTTTGTGTAATGCGATTTTATATTTTCTTCTTTAAATGGAAAATTCTGATACTTCCCTTCGAGAAACGCTTTTATGCCGTCATCGTAAAAGGGGCTGGAGGGATTATCCGACTGACCCGTACTGTTGATGCCGATTAAAGGTTCGTCGCTGCCGAAATCCACGATGATGCGCATTTCCGGAATATTCCAAACATCAAAATTTATCCCGGGGTAGTAAGAAGATACGTTAAGAGTAGTATGGTCTCCCGGTGCGGGATAGGGGCCTCTGTCAAAATAACGGGAAAGAAGTTTAACTCCTGTCTTGTCAATAAAATCCATATAATCGGAAAAAAGTGTGGCATCGGTCTTCCAGTAATAGGTATGCAGTTTTCCCCACTGCCATTTTTCAGGATCTTTGCCGCTCTGTTTTTCCAGAATGTCAATTGCATCCAACACGGTTTTGGCCAGAATCTGAGAGCGCTCTTCCTTTGTCGGAGTGGTTACATCATCCCAGAAAGGACTTTCCTGACAGCGTTTCGTTAAATGATCATCAAGCGCTGAATAAGATGTCAAATATGATTCCAGAAGGGACTGATAGGCCAGGGAATCAGTGCCGCCCAGTTCGTCGGCGAAAAGATTTTTACTGAGAGACGATAAGAAAGCGCCGCAGAAAGCCGCACCCGCCGAATCCGTGCGCATATTGCCGTCGAAGTTTTTCAAGAGCTCCAGAGCTTTTTCCGCAGTTTGTCGCTGTGCGTTATTTTTCCAAGATTCTTTCATCTTCTTTAAAGTTTGATCTTCCAGTAATGCTTCTTTAATGACCTTAACAAAAGTCGAGTGGACATCAAGTTGCATGGCTTTGGCATTTT
>CAZOPH010000198.1:0-3186 GCA_964581635.1 uncultured Smithella sp. | reverse complement strand
GGTCTCATGATGGGGTTGCAGTACACGAACGAATCCATCGGACCGCGGATGACGAAAAAACTTGCCGATAGGGGTGTCATCGCCATTTATACCGGAAACGACCCGAGTATCTGCCGACTGATGCCTTCGCTGGTGATCACCCCTGAGGAAGTTGATTTTGTTCTCAATGCCCTTGCAGACTCAATGAAGGAACTCTCCGGGGAAGCAGGCCTGGGCAAAAACGATTAATTGATTTCAGGAGGAAAGACATGGCGACAAGTCAGGAAATTCTGGAAGCGCTGGCCGATTACCAGACGCAATGCAACGAAAATAAAAGATTGCGAAAGATGCAGCGGGACTGGTCCAAGCTCATTCATTTCGTGACCGAAGACACGGGTGACACGTTCACCATGAATGTGGTGAACGGTGAAATTGTTTCCTTTGCATCGGGCATAGACGGGACGCCTGATATCATTGTTACAACGAATAGCGAGAATTTCTGTGACATGTTTTGGGGAGACTTGAATCCCTCACAGAAATATCTCCAGGGGGAAATCCGCGTCAAGGCGAGCCAAGAGGACATCGTTCGGATTGATGCGATCACCATGATCATCTGGCCGGATGTGTAGGGGGAATCGATGACCGAACTAAAAAAGGTAATAAAACTCCGGACTGTTATTTCGACATCCGCCGGAATGGCTATCGCCACCTCCTGTTATCTGGCTGGTATCCAGTTGGCCACAATCCTTGTGGGCGAGCTCGCATGGATCTCCATTTTGCTGGCGGGGTTTCTCTGCCTGCTTTCCTCAATGTGTTTCTCTGAGCTTACATCCCTTTACCCGTCGGCGGCAGGAATCAAGCTCTTCATTCAAAACGCATTTAACGAAAATATCTCCATCATCATCGGCATGTTTTACGTCATCCTGGGGATCTCTATGGTGGGTGCCGAAAGCTACCTGCTCGCAAGCGTCCTCTCCGGCACCTTTCAGATATTCAATCCCTTCTACGACAAATTATTTTGGATACTTTTCTTTGTCCTATTTGTGGGCTTGATAAACTTCAGGGGGGTCTATATAACCGGCCTTCTCCAGGACATCATGACCTACAGCATGGTTGCCTTCATGATCGGTGTTTCCATTTATACCTTTGCCACGCATGATCTCAACATCAGCCTTGCCGCCCAGAGCGCCAAGTTCACGCTGGCAAACATTATCCAGGCAGCCGGTGTCGGCGTTTTTCTTTTTGTCGGGTTTGAGTGGGTCACTCCGCTGGCCGAGGAAACAACAGACTATCGACTTATCGGGAAGGGCATGCTCGGGGCGATTGGCCTCCTCTCCGTGACCTATGCCCTTTTCATTTTAGCCATGTATCTGGGCCTCACACCTGATCAACTGGCCAGCGGCACACCGATTCCACATATTGTTTTCGGCACAAACCTCTTCGGTGTGGCGGGTACGGTAACCTTTATCGGCATGAGCATCCTCGCATCCGTGACGTCGTTTAACTCCGGCCTCCTAAACACGTCGAGGTTTTCCTATGCCATGGGAAGGGATAATGTCCTTCCCCGGTTTTTCAGCAAGCTCCATCCGGCCTACGCGACGCCATGGGTAGCCATACTCTTTCTTTGCGTATTTGCAATTGCCATCAGCCTTGCCACGCTGTTTACAGGAAAATATCTCTTCATCATTCTGATGGCAGCAGCGCTCGAATGCTTTATCTACGTCGTGGCAGCCGTATGCGTGATCAAGCTCAGGAAGAAATACCCGGAGAAGGAAAGGTCGTTTAAAATACCGCTGGGCTACACCATACCGATCATCGTCATTGTGGTCTTTACTGGCCTGATGATCGGCATCTTTACAGATGTCAGTCGTGACTATATGGGAAGAGAACTCTTTAAGAATTACTGGGTTGCTGTCGTCATGGGCGGATGTTTTCTCTTCATGATTCTCTACACCCTAACCGTGGTGCCTATCTTCAAGAAAAAAGCTCTAGAAAAAGCGAAAACCAGGGTAAAGAGAAGGCCGGGTAAAGGCTGAAAGAGCCGGTTTCCAATCTCCGTGTCCATCTCGCACATTCCCTTTTAGAAATTATCAGGGATTCAGCCGATAGGTAGCGGCCTGGAAACGTTCCCTACCTTCTCGTCAGTTGCCGATACTTGATACGATGCGGTTGACTGGCGGCGGCACCCAATCTGTTTTTGCGGTCTTCTTCATATTCGGAATAGTTGCCATCGAAGAACAACACCTTGCTGTCGCCTTCAAACGCCAGGATGTGCGTACAGATCCTATCCAGAAACCAGCGATCGTGGCTGATGACGACGACACAACCGGCAAAGCTCTCCAGGGAATCTTCCAATGCCCGCAGTGTGTTGATGTCCAGATCGTTGGTGGGCTCATCAAGCAGCAACACATTGGCACCTTCCTTGAGTATGCGGGCCAGATGCACGCGGTTGCGTTCACCACCGGAAAGCGTTCCCACTTTTTTCTGCTGATCCGTTCCGGAAAAATTAAAGCGCGATACGTACGCCCGGGAGTTGATCTGTCTTGATCCGATCGAAATAATGTCCTGGCCGTCGGAAATCATCTCCCAGATATTTTTTTCAGGATCGAGGGCGTCACGGCTCTGGTCAACATAGGCCAGTTTGACGGTTTCAGCGATGCGGATTGTTCCAGCATCTGGTTTTTCCTGACCGGTTATCATGCGGAACAGCGTGGTCTTGCCCGCGCCGTTGGGGCCGATCACGCCGACAATGCCGCCGGGCGGCAGTGAAAAGGTCATCCCTTCAACGAGCAGCTTTTCGCCATAACCTTTATTCACGTCCCGGGCTTCAATCACCAGATCACCCAGACGAGTCCCCGGCGCAATAAAGATTTCCCGTGAACCGGCTTCCCTTTCCAGATTATTGTCCAGCAACTCCTTATACGCATTGATACGCGCCTTGGATTTCGCATGCCGTCCTTTTGGCGACATGCGAATCCACTCCAGTTCGCGCTCCAGGGTTTTGATCCTTGCACCCTCAGACTTTTCTTCATTCTTCAGGCGGTTTTGCTTTTGCTCCAACCATGAAGAATAATTGCCCTGCCAGGGAATGCCCTGTCCGCGGTCGAGCTCCAGTATCCATCCGGCAACGTTGTCGAGAAAATAACGGTCATGCGTTACGGCAATGATGGTGCCTTCATATTTTTGCAGATGATGCTCCAGCCAGGC
>CAZOPH010000197.1:0-3189 GCA_964581635.1 uncultured Smithella sp. | reverse complement strand
GGGAAAAATGTTCTGGAACTTTACACGAAAGAATCCGTTATCGCCGTCCCGATGATTGAGGTGGATAGCTGTGTCCGGACGGCCTGCCGGTATTGTATCGACAGCACGGCGGAGTTTGCCGATTTGTCCGTCGGTGCGGCGCGTTTCGGCGGTGGATGCGATGAGATGCGCGGCTGGAACCAGGTGATTGTACGCAGTCAGCGCGGGAAAGATTTGATAGAACTGGCTCGAGAAAAAAGTGTGCTGGAATTTCGTAAAGCTCCGGCGTCGGCCTTGCAGAATCTGAAAAACGCCGCGGCGGGAAAAAAGAGAAAAGCATTAAAAAACATTGTTGAGAAAAGCGGTTCGGTAAAAAATCTTTTGTATCTTTCAACGGACGATCCGGTTGTGCGAAAATATTTGCGTGTTGAAAAGAAATGAAAAAGGAAATCATGACCAAGCTATTGTCGTCGGCCAAATCCAATGTTTTATTTCTGGGCAATCAAGCAATTGCGCGGGGTGCTCTGGAAGCTGGTATTTCGGTGGCCACGGGCTACCCGGGAACGCCGTCTTCCGAAGTGATTGAGTCGTTGGCTCCTGTTGCCCGCGAAAGAAATCTTTATGTAGAATGGTCGGTCAACGAAAAAGTGGCCCTCGAAGTGGCGGCAGCCGCTTCTTTTGCGGGCCTGCGTTCGATGGCTGTCATGAAACAAAACGGCGTGAACGTGGCTTCGGATTTTCTTTTACATCTGACCGCGTCGGGGACGCGTGGGGGGGTGGTGCTGGTTTCCTGCGAAGATCCGGGCGCGCTTTCCAGCGTTAATGAAGGGGAATCGCGCTACTTCGCGAGGATGCTGGAGATGCCGCTTCTGGAACCGGCTGATTTTCAGGAAGCCAAGGATCTCACGAAATGGGCTTTTGAACTCTCCGAAACCATAGGCAATGTTGTGATGTTGCGATCCGTCACACGTATGTCGCACGCCAGCGGGAACGTGGTCTGCGGCAAACTGCCGGTAAGGACTCGCAAGGCACATTTTGAGTATGACGGTTCAGTGATGGATTCAAGCCGCGGGCCAATGATCAGCACGCCGGTGGTGGCCAAACATCTGATCCATCAGCAAAAGCTTAAAGTCGTTGAGGCGCTTTTTGAAAAAAGCCCTTTCAATCGTTATACCGGTCCGGCAAAGCCGGGACTGCTTATCATTACCAGCAGCGCCTGTTTTCTTTATGCTGAAGAAGCCGTTGAGATGCTGGGGTTGCAAAAGCGCGTGGGGATTCTGAAACTGGGGACGACATGGCCTTTGCCGCATAAACTGATTGAAAAACATTTGCGCAAGACGAAAAAGATTTTAATGGTTGAAGAGGTAATGCCGTTTTTGGAGGAAAACGTTAAGGTTCTGGCCTCAGGGATGGCGCGCCGGATCGGCGTCAAAACATTCTTCGGCAAATATGATGCGACACTGCCCGCCGCAGGAGAGCTCAATCCCGATATGGTGGCCGAGGCGTTGGGGAATATTCTGAAGGTGAAACGCAAGGAGTTGCCTGCAAATTATCTGCGAGATGTTCAAAAAGCCGCAGCTTTGATCCCGGTGCGGGAACAGACGTTTTGCGCGGGGTGTCCCCATCGCGCGTCATTCTGGAATATCCATCACGCCATTGCACTCGACGGCCGCGAGGGATTTGTATGCGGCGACATCGGCTGTTATTCCATGGCGGCGCTCTCGCCCGCAACCGGCTATCACACCATGCCCACGCTGCACTCCATGGGGTCCGGAACGGGACTGGCGAGCGGCTTTGCCAAGTTGGTTCCATTCGGTCTGAATAAACCTATTCTAACGGTCTGCGGTGATTCCACATTCTATCATGCGGTTATTCCGGCTTTGATTAATGCTCAGCATAATCGTGCGGACATGACGTTTATTGTCCTGGACAATGCCGGTACGGCCATGACCGGTTTTCAGCCGCATCCAGGTCTGACATTAAGTGCGATGAAAGAGGCGGTTCCCGCCGTGGACATTGCGGCGATCTGCAAGGCTGTGGGAGCGAAGGTGGCTATAAGCGATCCATTTGATCTGGAAGCCACAAATAAGATTCTGACAAATTTTCTAGCGGACAAAGGATCTCTCAAAGTACTGATTCTTCGGCAAGCCTGCGCCCTGAGTCCTGAAAAGAAAGGCAAGAAAACATTTGATGTGAAGGTGAATGAAGCCCTGTGCTTAGGCGACGCCTGCGGTTGCAACCGCCTGTGCACGAGGATTTTCCGCTGTCCGGCTCTCACCTGGGATCGGAATAAAAAAAAGGCAGTGGTCGATGAGGTCATCTGTGCCGGTTGTGGCGTATGCGCGTCGATCTGTCCGCAAAAGGCAATTGTTAAAATGGAGGTAACCGGCTGAGATGAAAAGGCGAATCCCTTCAAAAACAAAGAATGTAATTTTAACCGGCGTCGGTGGCCAGGGCAATGTTATGGCGTCGCGCGTACTGGCGGGAATGCTGGTGGATGCGGGTTATATTGTCACCATTGGCGAGACGTTCGGCATGTCCCAGCGCGGCGGTTCGGTGATGAGCCATCTGCGCATCTCCCCCAAATTGGTGAGAAGTCCGCAGATTCCACGCGGCAGCGCGGATGTAATCATTGCCCTGGAACCCCTCGAAGCCTTGCGCGTTCTGATGGTTTATGGCAATCCGCATGTCCACGTTTTGGCCAATTCGCGTCCCGTCTATCCGATCGGTGTCATTACAGGGGAACTGAGTTACCCCTCCGATGAAGCTATGAAAGCAGCGTTTGACCGGTTATCCGCCGCATCCTGGATGATTGATGCAACATCCGTTGGGCTGCAACTGGGCAATCCTGTTTTAAGCAATATCGTCATGATCGGCGCACTGGCTAAAACAGGTCTTCTTCCTTTTAACCGAGGGATGTTTGAAAAAGAAATTAAAAAAACACTGCGGTCGGATAAATGCACTATAAATCTGAGGGCTTTTGATGAGGGTACCAACATGATTAAATAAGAGTTGACGGCACGTTATTGAAACTTATATTACAACTTCTACAATACAATTGAGGTGAAAATCCATGACGGATATTTATTCAGCTATAAAAATCAGCGAACATGTTTACTGGGTGGGTGCGATTGACTGGTCCATACGCGATTTCCACGGTTACACGACGCCTCACGGTAGCACTTACAATGCCTATCTGGTGATGGCGGA
>CAZOPH010000196.1:0-3216 GCA_964581635.1 uncultured Smithella sp. | reverse complement strand
TTGTAGTTAAATACTGCGGCGGCTGTAATTGTCAAATCGACAGATCTAAGATTATCAAGGATATTGCAAGCTCACTTGGTTCTGGCTATCAACTCATAACGGATACCTCCTTCACGCCCTATGGGGCCGGCATTCTGGTTTGTGGCTGTTCGACGGCATGCGCCCTTAAAAAGGAGCTTGATGAATTAACGGGGTCTTGGACGGTTATTGCCGGCAAAGCTGTTGATTTTCAAGAGCTGCCGGAAGACCGGATGGCGTCGGCCGTTATAGAAAAAATAAAAGGAATGAAAAGAGAAGGAGAATAGGTGTGCTTATTTGAGTAAAAACCAATGTTTACATTCATATTGACTATAGACTATAAATATTAAACAAAAATAATAGTCTAACTCTGAAAAAAAATAACACTTGACAGTGAGACTATGATGGTATAAGTTTAAGTCAACTCAAAAAAGGATGTCTTTATGGCAGACCATGTTCGAGCAAAAACCAGAAAGGATCGCATTATGGAGGCGGCCCTGCGCATTTTTGCCGAAAAGAGTTTTCAGGAGGCGACCATTTCTGAAATCAGCAAAGAAGCGGGCGTTTCTGAGGCTACCATTTACGAATACTTTGGCACCAAGGAAGACCTCCTGTTTGCTATTCCCGAGAAAATCTCTAACGACACAGCTAAAGAATCACATACCGTGTTACCGTTTATCAAAGACGTCGAAGGACGTATGCGCGCCATCCTCTATAGTTACGTTCAACTTTATCAGAATAATCCTCATTATTCAGCGCTTGTTTTGCTGCAACTCATGTCCAATAAACGATTTAGGCAAACGGCTGCTCATGAGGCTATTCGCCGTTCAGCACACCGTTTGCTGGAAATCATTCGTGATGGTATTGCAGACGGTACGTTTCGCCCCGATGCCGACGCTTACCTGATTCGCTCCATGCTGATGGGCGCCATAGAGCATCTTTTTATTCACTGGCATATGCAGGGTATGCCAAAACGCGATAAGACTATAATGGATATGCTCGATCCGTTTCTGGAAATTGTCTTTAACGGTATCCGGGCAAAAAAGGAACAGCAGGGTCTCACCATTCATTTGAATCTGCAGGATGCCCGCACTTTAGGTGAGATTTTGCAAAACGAGTCGATGCTGAAATCACCAGCACACGATGTGAACCCGGCACCGAAGATGAAACAAAAAAATAAACAAAAAACATGTTAGAAAGGAGCATCAACATGAGAACCAAGCAAGATTTTATCAATGGCCTTTCAAAAATGAAGCGGAACATTTATTTTGACGGGCAGTTAATCGACCGGACAGATGAGTTACAGATAGATTGCCTTAATACCATCGGTACCACGTATGATGAAGCGGAAAAGCCGGAGAACGCTGAGCTGATGACGGCTACGTCTCATCTGACCGGGGAAAAAATCAACCGATTCACACACATTCACCAGAATACCGTGGATCTGCACCGCAAGCAGGACATGACCCGCATGCTCTGCCAGAAAGTCGGTGGCTGTATTCAGCGCTGCATGGGCATTGACGGGACGAATGCTATTTACAATGTTTCATTCGAAGCTGATAAAGTTAAACCGGGCGAAACCAATTATCATGAAAATTTTAAGAAGTGGCTGACCCGGTTCCAGAAAGAGGATCTGGTCGGTTGCTGTGCCCAGACGGATGTGAAGGGTGACCGCTTGCTGCGTCCCGCGGAACAGCCTAATGCAGGAGCCTATGTACACATCAAGGAACGGCTGAAAGACGGCATAGTTGTTGAAGGATGCAAGGTTCATATTTCAGAAGCGTCTGTGGCGGATGAAGTCCTGGTCATACCCACCCGTGCTCTGCGCGTAGAAGATAAAGATTACGCGGTGGCCTTTGCAGTGCCGGGTGACTGGGATGGTTTAACGCAAGTGATGACACTACACAACCTGCGAGAAAGGGAACATTATAAACGTGGTTTCGTGCCAGGTATGACTGATTCCTATATGATTTTTGACGATTGTTTCGTGCCTTGGGAACGGGTCTTCCTGGCCGGCGAACATTTGCATGGGGGCATCCTGGCACTGTTGTTTGCCCTTTTCCACCGACACTCTTACTCTGGATGCAAACCCGCCATCGGTGATGTAATTCTGGGCACCGCCGCCCTGGCTGCCGAAGTAAATAATATCCACAAGGAATCGCATGTTCGTGAGAAACTAGCCGAGATCATCATGACGAGTGAACTGGGTTATGCCGCCGGCTATACAGCTTCAGATCTGGGAAAACCAGAAGTTTACATTCCCGGTATGGGTTTTGTTCCCTTTGGTCCCGGCTCCTACATTCCGCATTCCATTTACTGTAATGTCGGCCGTTGCCTTACGGGTGAAGCGGTTTATCGAGAGGCTGAGATTCTCTGTGACATCTCCGGCGGCATCACGGCAACTTTTCCCCACGAAAAAGACTTTGTCAACCCAGCCACCGGTGAAGCCCTTCTGAAATACACGAAACGTAATCCTAAAATGTCTGCAGAAGACCAAGCGCAGTTCTGGAGATTCCTGGGTGACGGTTTATGCTCAGCGACCGGTGGAATTGTCAATGTCGGCAGTTATCACGGCGGCGGTTCTCCGATCATGGAGCAGATCGCCATCACCACACAGTACGATATTGAATCCCGTAAAAAGTTGGTGAAATACATTGCTGGCATGAGCGGCGGCGACCGCGAAGCGCTGGCTCCCAAACCTAAAAAGTAGCATACTTTTGTCATCGGGTGTCGATCATGCAGATAGAAGACGCCCGATGACAAAGAGCAATTCTTCATATACTCTTTTAAAAATGGAAGGCAATTCTTGTAAATAAGTTTGCAATTTTCCAACGAATCATTTTTCCTAATAAAAAAACAAGGAGCATTAACTATGTTTGATATTTCTCAATTTTCATTAAAAGGGAAAGTGGCGATTGTCACCGGCGGCAGCCGCGGCATTGGCCAGGCCATTGCCTATGGGTTTGCCAAAGCCGGCGCAAAAGTTGCCATCACCAGCCGAAAGGCTCAGGACTTGGAAGCCACTGCCTGCGAGATAACCAATATCGGCTGCGAGGTACTGGTTGTGCCGGCGCATCTGGGGAAATTTGAAGAAATTCAGCGTGTGGTGGATACGGTTGTGCAAAAGTTCGGCCGGATTGACATTCTGGTCAACAACGCCGGTGCCAGCCCCGCCATGGCCTCCGTGCTCGACACGGA
>CAZOPH010000195.1:0-3229 GCA_964581635.1 uncultured Smithella sp. | reverse complement strand
TAATATCGATGAAACGCTTAGCATCCTGCGGTCGATCCAGCGCGCCTTCCTGAAGCGTTTCCAGATAACCGATAATAGCGGTCAGAGGGGTCCGAATTTCATGCGTCACATTGGCGACAAAGTCCGTGCGAATCCTCTCCAGTTTTTTCAATCTTGTAACGTTGTGAAACACGATCATGATTCTTTCTTCGCCCGGCAGTCCCTGAACTTCAGACAGACTCACACTCATAATCACGGACTCGGCCATTCCTAGAGCGATCTCTCGGGATACGTTCCGGCGGGTATTTTTGAACGTCTGAAAAGCCTTTTGCAGTTCTGCGTTGCGGAATGTTTCCAAAAGCGTTTTGCCAAGAAAGTCAACGTATTGGCCGGAAAGAATGCCGGCCAGGGAAGGGCTTAAAAATTCTATCCGATCTTCTTTGTTCAGGATCACAACACCCTCATTGATACTGGTGAGGGCGGTCATCAGTTTGCTTTTTTCTTCGTTGGCCAGCCGGAATTTGTCTTTGAGTTCTTCGACCAAATAGTTGATATTGTCCGCGAGTGTCCTGGTTTCATCGGATGTGCTAAGCCTGATGGATCCCACGGGAAGTCCATCGCGCAGTCTCTGTGTAAATTCCTCCATGGTCCGGATCGGCGCGGCCAGCCGGTAGGAAAAAAAAAGGGCGACGACCAGCGATACCAGCGCGCCGATCAACATGGCCAGAATAATGGATTGATAGACTTTTTCCACCGCCGACTGAACATCGTGCAGGGGTCGAGACAGACGGACGTAGCCTCTAATTTTTCCCCCGTCCTTTATGATCACAGCAATGTAAAGCATGTTCACACCCAGGGTACTGCTGTAACGGACGGACTTCCCCGATCCCCTCAGCCTCGCTTGCTGAATTTCCGGTCGATACAGGTGATTTTCCAGCCCGACAATCGCTTTTTCAGAATCGGCAAACACAATGCCCCGTCCGTCCACAAGCGTCACGCGGGACTTGGATATCTTGCTAATTTGCTGAAGATGTTCATGCATGGTCTGAGGAGAACTCAAATCAACCAGTTGGGCGTAATGCATCAATTCCTGTTCAATCCCGTTAATCATGATTTTCGAGATCTGATCCCTGACTAGCAGATGCAGAACAAAGAATGACAGGCAAACGATCACCAGGTAGGAAAATAAGATTTTCAGGAAAAGATTGCGTTTCACGCGGTCTCCTTATTCCAGCATCTCGCAGGTTTGATGACGCACGCAGGTTCCGGTCACCATGTAGGTCACCATGTCGGCAATTCCCTTGGCATGATCGGCAATTCGCTCCATATTCTTGGAAACCTGCATGACTAGCAGGGCCCGATGAATGTTTCTGGAGTCTTCCATCATAAATGTCAAAAGCTCCCTGAATATCTGCTCATTGAGGTCGTCGATCACCTGCTCCATTCGCCGGACTTGTTCCGCCTGCGCCAGATCACTTTTAACAAAACTGTCTAGGGAATCCTTGATCATGCCACCAACCAGATCGGTCATGCGGGGCAAATCAATATAAGGTTTGAGCTGCGGTTCTTCGTTGAGTAGGATGGACTTTTCGGCGATATTCACGGCCATATCGCCGATGCGCTCCAGGTGACCGGTAATTTTAATAGCCGTTGTGATAAAGCGCAGATCAATCGCCGTGGGCTGCCTGAGCGCCAGGATTTTTATGCAACGCTCTTCCAGATCAGTGTCCAACCGGTCAATTTCATCATCGTCTCGGATGACCCTGCGGGCCAGTTCCGTATCCCGGTCGGACAGAGACTTCATCGCGCTGCGGATAGCCGTCTCAGTCAGCGCCCCGAGAAAAATCAAGCCATCTTTGATTGCCTGCAATTCTTTTTCGTAGTGCAAACTGGTGTGTCGCTTTTCTTCCATTTTCATCCTCCAGCCGAAAACCTGGTCAATTCATCTATGCATCAGCCAAACCTACCCGTGATATAATCTTCTGTTTGCTTCACATCCGGTGTGGTAAATATTTTCTCTGTTTTGTTGTATTCAATCAAATTCCCTAGATAAAAGAAAGCAGTTTCATCCGACACTCGCGCGGCCTGCTGCATATTATGCGTGACGATGATGATCGTATAATTTTCCTTCAATTCTTCAATCAATTCTTCAATCTTGGCGGTCGAGATGGGATCCAGTGCGGAAGTCGGTTCGTCCATCAATAAAATATCCGGTTTCATTGCCAACGCCCGCGCGATACAAAGCCGCTGCTGCTGGCCGCCGGAAAGGTTCATGGCAGATTTATTCAAGATATCTTTCACCTCATCCCACAAAACCGCCTGTTTCAGGCTCTGTTCCACCAGCTCATCCATATCGGCACTGGTGACGCCGTTGAGCTTGGGTCCGTAGGAGATATTGTTGTAAATGGTTTTGGGAAACGGATTAGGCTTTTGAAAAACCATTCCGATCTTGCGGCGGATTTCCACCGGGTCCACGTGCGGCTCATAGATATTCTGATGTTCAAACAGGATTTCACCTTCGACCCGAGTTCCGTCAATTAATTCGTTCATCCGGTTTAAAAGCCGTAGAAGCGTCGATTTGCCGCAACCGGAAGGTCCGATGAGCGCCGTCACCTTGTTTTTTCGAAACTTCATGGAGATGTCCGTGAGCGCCCGCACGGCACCGTAATAAAAGTTCACCTGATTGACGGAAATAATCACATTGGATTCCATAACTACCACCTTTTATTTCTTCTCATGTAACCGCGAATGATGATCGCAATCAAATCAATACCCAGGACCACTCCCACCAGCACCAGCACGGTACCGAACTGAATGGGCCTTGTGGCTTCAATATTTGTTCCCGCCGTCGCCAGAACATAAATATGATAAGGCAGAGCCATAACTTCATCAAATATCGAACCGGGCAACTTCGCCGTAAAGTAGGCCGCCGCAGTAAACATGATCGGCGCCGTTTCACCTGCTGCGCGGCCGATGCCCAGAATAGAACCAGTCAGAATTCCCGGCATGGCGTTGGGCAGAACAATTCGATAAGTGGTTTGCCATTTGGAGACACCCAGCGACAAAGACGCCTCACGAAAGGTCTGTGGAACCGCCTTGAGCGCTTCTTCCGAAGCACCAATAATAGTCGGCAAAATCAAAAAACCCAGCGTCAGCGATCCTGCCAAAATACTGGAGCCGAATCCCAGAAAAATGACGAAAAACCCCAGCCCGAAAAGTCCGAATACAACCGACGGCACACCGGCCAGAC
>CAZOPH010000194.1:0-3257 GCA_964581635.1 uncultured Smithella sp. | reverse complement strand
GTTGAGCCATTTGAAACTGATTTTTTGAACCTCACCAGATATACGCACAACATTGCCGATCATTGTCGGGACAATTTTCCCTATCTTGCATGAGCGTGCCTGATTTTCAGACTGTTCACCGGCCTGCTTAAAACTTCTACGGCTCATCCAGGCCAGGGTCATCGGGATTACCAAAAGCAAGATCAGGCCGGGAATGGCATACCACAAAAAACTCGCGTTACCCGTTGCAGCGTAATTCAGGGCCACAGCCACCGCACAAATAATGAAGACTATCCAGGCAAATACCGACATTCATTACCTCTACTCCTTGGGCAGATCGTTTCTGAACATCAGGAAGTATGTAACCCCGATGAAGAGAAAGCCGCCGAAGATATTACCGATCGTAGCAGGGATAAGATTCCATATCCAGATATCACCCCACGAAAGACCTCCATTACTGATAAGAAGAGCATTGGCACTCTTTTCTATAACCGCTGGATACCAGTCGGTCAGGAATTTCCCAGCTGGAAGAAAATACATATTGGCCACGCAGTGCTCAAAACCGGTCGCAACGAAGGCCATGATGGGGAACCAGATGCCGAAAAACTTCCCGATAATGTCATCTGCCGTGATAGCAAGCAGAATCGCGATATTAACTAGAAAGTTACATCCGATGGCCTTTATGAAGCAGGACCAGAGGCCTGCGGTTCCGACGGCCTTATAAGTCAAAATCTTGCCGACTGAAATGTTGATGGCAGTCATGCCGAAGGCGTTTACAACCATGCCGTTTGCCGTACCGTCAACAAAGGGGCCTATGACCATGACATACGCATAGGCCAGTGAGCCGACTAAATTCCCAATGTAAACCCAGACCCAGTTTCTCATTACGGCGCCCCAGGTGACCTTTTTCATCATGGCAGCCACGGGGACGATCATACAGTCGCCGGTAAAGAGCTCCATGCCTGTCAGAACGATAGCAATCAGGCCGACGGGGAATACGGCGCCACCAATCATTTTTGCAACGCCGGCTCCAAGGATCGGCGCCGCGCCGGTAGAGCACACGGTGCACAGTGCCGCTCCGATGGCAATGTATGCGCCTGCCATGAATCCTCGAAGCAGCAGGTTGAATAACGAAAGTTTAGCCTTGCCGACTCCCGCAGTACCCACGAGAGCGACCATTTTTGCCGGGGGGTTAAAAGCCATAAATCAATTCCTCCTAAATTCTTAATTTTTAATGTAAAAGGCCATGTCCCTGCGGACCGCCTTTTCACTTTCAATTAGAAACATGATTGCATAAATACACTCCGGCGCGTTCTCTCATTTTTATCACCTTGAGATCATACCCGAACTTGTGCAGTTGCAAAATGTTTAAGGATTTTTGTTCTGTCAGCTGGCGAATGCTTCCGCAATTTTTTTCTTCCAGATGCAAAGCATTTTTTTCCCGTGGGGCTGGCACTGAATCAATTCCCATTCACTTTCACCTTCTTTGTCGAGAATTCCCTTGAAATAATCCTCGCTTCCGGGAATACCATCAATGACGCAGGTTCCTGAAGCATCGCAGGAAATGGCTTCGGGGGGTATCAGACGGTCCAGATCGATGATGCTTGTTTTGTATTTCCATCTTGCCATTTGGTTGTTCCTCCTTAAAAATATTATCTAAGCAATAGATACTATACAGGCTTGTCAGTGTCAATGACTTTATGACTGGTAGTCTATAGCGAAGTGGATGTATCAGGACCAAATAGTTGTTTTGGAAAGATAATCCCCTCTTCGAAGACAAAAACGAAGAGGGGATTTTTTAGATTTGAACTTTGCAACCGTTATGCTTTTTTACCCTTAGGCGCTTTGTAAACCAGCGCTATTGCGAAGCCGGCAATCAACAGGCCGGCAGCAATATAGAGAGCCTGGGGCTTGAAGGCTTCAAACACGAACGGGCCGATGATACCGGCAACACTCCACGCTGTCAGCATGAAGCCATAGACCTTGCCGATATAGGCTGGACCGAAGGCATCAGCAGCAAACGCGGGCATGGTGGCAAATCCGCCGCCGTAGCAGGCCAGGAGATAGCAGGATACGACGATGAAGAGATAGTAGTTTGAAACGTAGCCCATGGCGACCAGCAAATAAACAACGGCCTGGGTGGCAAACATGATTAAGAATACCATGCGGCGTCCGATGTTATCAGAAATCTTTGCCCAGAAAAGACGTCCCAAACCGTTGAAGATGGCGGCGACGGCCACGACGGTTCCACCGGCGGCCGCGACAACGGCAATCTGTTCGGGAGTCAGATCACCGATTAATCCCATCGTTTTCTTGTAAATATCTTGGGCCAGCGGAGAATGTTGGGAAATTAAACCAAGGCCTGCGGATACGTTCAAACACAGCATGGCCCACAGCATCCACCACTGGGGTCTTTTCACGGCTTCGCCGAACGTAAAAGAGTCAGCTGCAGATACAGAGGTTGCAGCAGGGTTAAAACCTTTGGGTAACCATCCCGCGGGAGGGTTCTTGAAAAGCTGAGCAGCACCTGTAACCAGAATCAGAAAAATGATGCCCCAGATATACCAGGTCATGGCAACACCGGATGAGAGCACTTTGCCGGCTGCATCCACTTCCTTGAAAGAATTAATCATGGCCGGCGCGATTTTGCCCATGAAGAACGCACCCGCGCCGAAACCCATTACAGCAAGACCCGTGACCAAACCGCGTTTATCCGGGAACCAGCGAATCAGAGTAGCAATCGGGGTGACATAACCGAAACCGTTACCCAATGCGGCGATCACACCAAAACCCAAATAAAGAAGCATGATGTTTCCCACCTGATCGGCGTAGCCCGCAATCAGGGTGCCGATGCCGAAGAGGATGCCGCCGATCGTGGCGACAAAGCGGGGACCTTTTTTATCGACCAGTGTTCCTCCGAAAGCAGCGGCACATCCGATAATCCCCATCAGGAGCATAAAGGTTAACTGAACGGACTTGCCGTCCCAGCCATGCATGTTCATTAAAGGATTCTTAAAAACCGACCATGCGTAAACAGTGCCGAGGCACAATTGAATGACAACAGCGGCAATGGCAATAAACCATCGCTTACTCTCCAAATTTTCATTAGCCATACTTTAACTCCTCCCTTGCCTTTTATTAAGGCTTAAAATGTATTCGGTGACACTCTAAGAAAACACCCATTAGGTGAAAAAAATTGTTTTTTATCGTGTCGTAAAAACCTTCAAATGCTTGCGTCTTATACATAAAGAATATGCCCCTGGCAAGGGGCATATTCA
>CAZOPH010000193.1:0-3257 GCA_964581635.1 uncultured Smithella sp. | reverse complement strand
CTGTCGTCTAAATATTCTTTGCCGCCTTTTCGATAGCCTTCCTGATCGTGTCGAGTCTTTCTTCGCTCATTCTCACGGAAATAGCCATTACCAGCGTCCGGCCTAAAATATTTTCCGCATAGGGAATGCTTTCTATCGAATACTGAACTTTGCCTTTATAGGACGGATCGGTAAAAGGGTGCTTCCTGGAATTGGCTGTTGAAAACGCCAGGAAATGTTCCCAATTGGGAACATAGTGCCAAAGATTATTCTTGTAGCAGGTGGTATCGACACCTTCAGCGGAAAGCAACTTCTGAAATTTGAGCGCCGTTTGCTCTTCGGGCAGATTAAACGCCAAAAATGTCGCGGAATCTCCCTCGGGATCCTGCTTGGCGCGAAACCCGACATTTGGAATGGCAGCAAGCACGTCCATGATTATCTTTTTATTTTTCTTCTGTTCACCGATGAGGTAATCCAGTTTCCGTAACTGCGCCAGCCCCAAGGCTCCCTGCAGTTCATTCATCCGGTAATTAAAACCCAGAATGGTTCTGCCTTCCAGCGCTCGACCGACATTGGGATTATGATCATGGCCGTGATCGGAATACCATTCCGAACGAAGATACAGATCGCGGTTATTGGTTATCACCATTCCGCCTTCGCCGGTCGTGACCGTTTTAACATAATCAAAACTGAAGGTTCCCATATCGCCGAAGCCGCCCAGTTTTTTGCCTTTGAAACTAGCTCCGCAGCCCTGAGCGTTATCTTCCAAAACCAGCAACTTGTTCTGGTGGGCGATCTCTACGATCTGGTCAATGTTGGCCGCCAGGCCGCACATGTGGACGGGAATGACAGCCTTGGTATAGGGCGTTTTTTTCTTTTCAATTTCCTTTGGATCAAGATTAAGTGTGTCGTCAATATCAACCATGATCGGTATCGCACCGACTTCCAGCACAGCTTCATAAGTGGCCAAAAATGTAAAGGCAGGCACCAGCACATCGTCTCCGGGGCCGACATCCATCGCCTCCAGGGCTACTTTGAGCGCCGAGGAACCGGACGTTACACCCAGTGCAAAACCAACACCGCAATATTTGGCAAACTCTTCTTCAAACTGCCTGACCTTATAAACACCTTTTCTTTCCTTATCAAATCCATATCGCATCAGGATGCCGGTTTCCAGCACATCCATTACTTCTTTGATTTCTTCCTTACCGATCAGTTCCGCTCCTGCCATAGTTTTATCCTTCCTTTCTTAAAAAGCTTCCGCGTAAATTGCGATCATATCTTCTTTGTTCATCTTGCGGGGGTTGTTTTCCAGCGGCCGGGCAACCGTAACGGCCACATCCGCCAGCGCCGGAAAATCGTCTTCTTTGACGCCGAAATCCCGAATTGAGGAATCGATACCACAATCTTCGATTAATGCTTCCACCGCGTCCACTGCCAGATAGGCGGCTTCACGCGCGGGCAACCCTTCCGTACATTCTCCCATCGCTTCAGCGATATCGGCAAATTTCTCCAGCGCGCCCGGTAGATTGAATGCCATAACCGGCGCCAACAGGACCGTGTTGGCCAAACCGTGACTGACGCCGAACTTTCCGCCCAACGGATAAGACAGGGAATGCACAGCCGTGACGCCTGCGTTGGCGAGTCCAATACCCGCATACAGGCTACCCAGCAGCATCCTTTCGCGTGCAGCAATATTTTTCCCGTCGTGTACACAGGTGCGCAGATTTTCAGCAATAAGTGCAATCGCTTCCAGAGAAAACATCTCACTCATCGGCGAGGAGTTAATCGATGTATAGGATTCAATCGCATGACACAGAGCATCCAGACCTGTTTGCGCGGTGGGCGCGGGCGGAAGCGACAAGGTCAGTTCCGGATCCAGAAGCGCCAGTTCGGGATAAAGATGTGGACTGTTCATACCCTCTTTCTTTTTGAGGTTCTTGCGAACAAACACGGCGGTAAACGTCACTTCACTTCCAGTGCCGGCGGTGGTGGGAATCATAATTTTGGGCAGGCCCGCTTTTGGAACTTTATTCAACCCCAGATAATCCGCAGCGGTACCTTTATTGGTGGCAATCACGGCAATGGCCTTGGCAACGTCCATCGCGGAGCCGCCACCAATACCGATCACGATGTCACATTTATTTTTGACAGCCAGCGCTGCGCCTTCATCCGCCAGTTCGATCCGGGGTTCCGGCTCCACCTTATCAAAAACAGTGAACTTGATTCCGTCGGATACCAGAATGCTGGCGATTTTTTCCTGTAAGTCCGTTTTCGCCAGATTTTTATCGATAACGACCAGTGGATTCTGTGCGTGATGCTCTTTGATATGGCTGGCTAATGTTAAAATCGATCCGTTGCCGAATACAATTTTTTTAGCGCCGGTAAAAGAAAATATTTTTCTCATAATAAACGACCTCCATCGTAATGGTTAGGGTTTGGTTGATCTTTAAATTTCAAGGTTTTCCTTTCACGCCAAATCAGGCCTAAAGTCAAGTATTTTTGTGGCGTACATACCATTCCATCTTGCGGCAAATACCGCGAATAATCTTCACTTCTCTCGATAAAAGTCCGGCACGGGAGAAAAAGCGGCGTAAATCCAGCATCCAGTATTCGGGGTTTTCCGGATTTAAAAAACCTATTTTGGCCAGCAGGTCTTTGATTTGGCCATACATGCCTTCCAACTCTGAAGATAGCGCCAGTTTAGGTGTCGCCTCTGCTGCATTTGCCGCTGAAGACGTCGCGATGAATATTTCGTAGCAGAGAATCATCACAGCCTGGGAAAGGTTGAGCGAGGTGAATTCGCGCGATGTCGGAATGGTGACCACACTGTGACAAAGACGTAAATGATCATTGGCCAGGCCCGTGTCTTCCGGGCCAAACAAAAGCGCAACTTTATTTTTCTGCGAAAGATCGGCGATATTTTGCGCTGCCGTTCGCGGCGACACAAAAGGTCCACGGGCCTTGCCAAGACGGGCAGTGGCGCCCACAATGTAATGGAAACCGCCCAGCGCCTCTTCGATGGACGCGACATATTGAATTTGATCCAGCACATCCGCCGCGAGGTGCGTAGAGCGCTGCTCCATAGCCTCGCGATCCAGATCCGCCGTCCCCACCACCACGATCTTGCCGATGCCCATATTCATGGCCGCCCGGGCCACCGAGCCAACATTGCCCGCATATTTTGGTTTGTATAATACAATGCTGATGTTTTTTGTCTTGGCTTTGAGCGACATAATAAGGCCACCTCCAGGAGAATAGTCGCCTTATAAAACCGC
>CAZOPH010000192.1:0-3268 GCA_964581635.1 uncultured Smithella sp. | reverse complement strand
TATTCGAGGATGGCCAGAACCTGGCCTTCATTGACGGAATCACCGACTTTGACTTTAATTTCCTTAATGGTTCCTGCGCCCGGGGCGTAAACGGGAATTTCCATTTTCATTGCGTCCATGATGATGACTTCCTCTTCTTCCTGTACTTGGCTACCGACATTTACTGGAATGCTGGCAATTTTCCCCGGCATGGGGGCTTTAATTTCCATACTCATATTCCTTTTCTGTGCCTCCCTTTACTGATTAAATTTTATAAAGATCTTTAATAAATATTTATCTGCCGGATTCATTATTTGTGGCTGATAAATTGCTGAAGCTTCTTACCGTAAATGAATGGATAGGTCAATATAATTATTCGAAGGTGCGGTGTACCGATGGATCCATCGGTTTATTCATGTCGGAGAGCGTCAATGGGGTTCATCAAAGATGCTTTATATGCCGGGTAGAATCCGAAAAAAATACCGACGAGTCCGGAAAAACCAAAAGACAGCACAATGGAATAAGTCGAGATTAATATGGTCCACCCGGCAAAGAAGGAGAGCAATTCTGCAGAGAGAATACCTAGTAAAACGCCGATCAGACCGCCGATGAGAGACAGAATGAGTGCCTCGATGATGAATTGTGTGCGGATGTCCCATGACTTTGCGCCCACTGCCATGCGGATGCCGATCTCTCGGGTTCTTTCCGTGACCGAAACCAGCATGATGTTCATAATGCCGATGCCACCTACCAAGAGCGATACGCTGGCAATCGCCGCCAGTAAGAGCGCCATGACTTTGGAGGACTGCTCAGCCATCTGCATCATTTGAGTGAGATTGCGGACGGTAAAATCATTTTCCTGATCCGGACCAATTCGATGCCTTTGCCGCAATAGTTCATTGATCTGCGTTTCAGCCCTGCTCAATTCTCCCGTGCTTTTTGCCTTGACCATGATCGATCGCACGGTTCCCGGAAACGTTCTCCCAAAAAGGTTTCTTTGTGCCGTGGTGACGGGTACATAAATAATATCGTCCTGATCCTGTCCCATCATGGACTGGCCTTTCGGTTCCAGAATGCCGATAACTGTAAAAGGCACTTTCTTGATTCGGATGGTTTTATTGATCGGATCGTCATTTCCAAAGAGATTGTCCACCACGGTTTGTCCCAATATGCAGACTTTGGAGGCGCTCCGAATTTCCTGCTCAGAAAAATTTCTACCAGTTGCTAGCGTCCAGTCGCGCACCACCACCATGCTTTCATCCGTTCCGTAAACAACAGTTGCCCAGTTTGAATTGCCGTAAACAATTTGTGCGCCACCGTTTAAGATTGGAGCAGTCGTTGATACAGCGGAACACTCGCTTTTAATGGCATCAGCATCGGCACGAGTCAGATTCTGGATTGCGCCGCTGCCTAGGCGAATGCCGCCAGTGGTTGTCGAACCGGGAAGAACAATAATTAGATTGCTGCCGACAGCCGAAATCTGTTCAGATAGTTTATTGCTGGCGCCACGGCCAACTGCCAGCATGGTGATGACGGCGGCAACGCCGATGATGATCCCCAGCATGGTTAAAGAAGACCGCATCTTATTGACGCGCAGGGAACGCAATGAAATTTTAACGGTGGAAGGAAGATTGATCATGGTCTGTTTTCCTTATCGCTGAGAATCTGTCCATCGAGGAAACGAATAATTCGCTTGCTGTATGTTGAGATGTCCGGTTCGTGTGTAACCAGAACAATGGTAATTTTTTTTTCTTCATTAAGTCTGACAAAGAGTTCCATGATTTCAATGCTGGTTTTAGTATCCAGATTGCCCGTTGGTTCATCGGCTAGTAACAGAGGTGCGTTATTGACCAGTGCGCGGGCGATGGCCACACGTTGTTGCTGTCCGCCGGAAAGCTGATTGGGATGATGATGCTGACGTTCTTCCAATCCTAAGAGTTTAAGCGCTTCTAAGGCTTTATGACGTCGGTCTTTGGGAATGTTTTTGCTGTAAAGCAAGGGCACTTCGACATTTTCCAGCGCCGTCGTGCGCGAAAGAAGATTGAAGCCCTGAAAAACAAAACCGATTTTTTCATTGCGAATTTTTGCGAGCGCATCGCGACCCATTTGACTGACGTCAATGCCGTCCAGTAGATACCGGCCGGCGGTTGGCTCATCCAGGCAGCCAATGACGTTCATAAAAGTGGATTTACCGGAGCCGGAAGGCCCCATCACTGCGACAAATTCTCCCGCAAAAATTCGCAGAGAGACTTTGTCCAGCGCGTGAACAATGCTGTCGCCGACTTCGTATCTCTTTTCCAGCTGATCCGTTTCAATCAATGCCATTTTACTTAAAACCTCGGGCCGGGAGGAGGACCTTGCTGTGTACTCGTTTTTTGATTATTATTTGTTACCTCAACAATGATTGCAGCTTTCTCAGGAATATTTCCGGATAGAACTTCCGTAAAGCGGTTGTCCCTGATGCCGATCGTCAAAGGGATACGTCGAGGTACTTTATCAACCAGTATCCAGACACCTGGGCCTTTGGGCGCAGTGGCGGTAAGCTCCTTATCCGATATCTTTACGCGTAGAGCGGCGTTCGGAACGCGTAAGATACTTTTTTTATCGTCGATAATAATCGACACGTTGGCTGTCATGCCGGGTTTAAGTTTCAGCTCAGGGTTATCCACTTTGACAATCACAGCATAGGTTACTACGTTTTGCACAGTGGTCGGTGCGTTGCGGATTTCCGAAACATTTCCTTTAAATGTCTGGTCGGGATAAGCGTCCACCGTAAAAGTCACCGGTTGATTTGTTTTTATGCTGCCGATATCTGCTTCATCGACACTGGTTTCAATCTGCATTTTCGTCAGATCTTGGGCGATGGTGAAGAGCGTTGGGGTCTGAAAGCTGGCCGCTACGGTTTGTCCCACATCAATGCTGCGCGAAATGACTGTACCATTGACCGGGGAAAGAATTTGCGTATAGCGGAGGTTTGTGTTGGCTAAATTCAACGCTGCCCGAGCTTGCTCAACTTGCGCCTCGGATGCCTTAACCTGCGCCAGTGCAGAAAGATAATTAGTGTCGGAAGTATCCAGGTCACTTTTAGAAATAAAATTTTTCGAGAAAAGAATTTTGTTTCTTTCAAGAGTTGTGAGCGTATCGCGTACGACAACTTTTGATTTTTCCAAATTGGCACGGGCTAATAATAAATTGGCGGAAGCCTGCGCGACTTGCGCTTCAAATGAGGCGGGGTCAATTTGAGCCAGCAACTGTCCTTTCTTGACGGTTGAGTTGTAATCAACATAAA
>CAZOPH010000191.1:0-3278 GCA_964581635.1 uncultured Smithella sp. | reverse complement strand
CATCTTTTTCGTGGACGGCCTTTGTCACAAGCTGCCAGCCTTCAACTTGCTCAGGGCTATAGATCCCCGGCGTGTTAATATAACCGACAGCTTCTTTAGAAACCTGCGAACCTTCTGTGATGATCAGGCCGGCGGAGGCCCGTTGTGCATAGTATTCGGCAATCAGCGATGTGGCTTTGTTCTCGGGATTATCCGCGCGGCTGCGGGTCATAGGGGACATAAAAACCCGGTTGGGAAGATCCATGCGGCCGACTTTGATCGGTTTCAAAAGCGTGTTTTTCATGGCGCCCTCCTATTTTAAAATAGATATATTTCAAAGGCCGTTTAAGTATTCTTCCACGCCAACAGGATCATACTTTTCAAGTCAAGGAGCGATTGATCTGAGATGGTTTTAACTGCAATATAATGACGGTTGATGATTGATGTCAAGGCCTTAAATGGGTATTCAATAATGCTATCAGTTTTCCATTATCTGCACACATGCTCTTAGTGTAACGCTTCACTTCGGTCTTCAGCCTTGAACCGTGAACTTAGCGCCTTGTTTATTCAATCGCCATCAAAGATTGCCAGCGTTCCCATTCGGTTGCGTACGGCAGGCCGCGGTCTTTCATCAGCTTTAAAAAAGGTTCTTCATTGAAACGCAAATATGGATTGATTTTGCGTTCCTCGGCCATTGTGGAATAGAGAAAGTCCGGATCATAATTTTGTCGAAAACGTTCGATGTCATGATTTTGCGGTTCAAGATGTTGGGCGAAAGCCAGCGAATCGCGGACGTAGTCGTGTCCAGCAAAAACTCGTGTGTCATCGGGGAGTACTGTCAAGCGTTTGATGGATTCAAAAAAGCCCTTCATATCTCCGGAAAAACAATTACCGACCGTTGCGTTAAATAGTGTGTCGCCGGTAATAAGGTTATTGCCTGTGTGAAAACAAATTGAGTCTGTGGAATGCCCCGGTGTCCGGTAAACTACAACCGGCTCACCATTCAGCATGATTTTTTCATGATCGTTCAGTGTTGTGCAATCCAGAAACCGGGCTTTTGTTTTTTTAAGCAGATGATCGTCGCCCAGTGTATGATCGTAATGCCGGTGAGTGTTGGTCACAAATTTCAGCGTCAGATCATATTTTTTCAGAAACGACAGAATTTCCTGCCAGGCGCCGCCGTCAATAGCCATTGCCTCCGTGTTGCCGTAAAAAAGATAAGCCAGATTGTCACCGTATCGAAACTGTTCAATGTTGAGCATGCAAATTCCTTTACTTCACGATTTTAAAGATGTCTTTGGCCTTCGGGTCTGCCGCTGTGCGCAACAGTTCAAACAAAACCATTTCTGTGGAGGTAATTTGTGCGCCGGCACTTTTAATGGCTTGAATGCCTACTTCGCGGTTTTCGGGTGTGCGCGACGAGACGGCATCTGTGACCAAGTGAACGGTGTAGCCGTTGGACATCAAATCCAGCGCGGTCTGGTAAACACAGATGTGGCACTCGATGCCGGTCAAAACCACATGCCGGCGGGTGAGCGATTCGAGGTGATCGTGGAAAGAGGCATCTGCCCAACAGCTGAAGGTTTCCTTGGTAATCGGTTGCACGCCGCCCAGTTCCTGCATCAGTTGGGGGATGGTTGGTCCCAACTTTTCCGGCATCTGCTCCGTTACCATAATCGGTAGGTTGAGCGCCTTGAATCCCTGAATCAGCTTGATGTTGTTGGCAAAAAGATCTTCTTTGTCAACCATGACCTGGGCCAGTTTACCTTGAAAGTCTATCAGTATTAATACAGCGGCGGTGCGGCTTAACACTTGCCCTCCATGATTCTCTTTTTTCGTATAGGGAAAATACGATAGTTAATTTGCTTAATTCTTGTCAATCATTATTATTGCTGGTAAAAGGATGAAAAAAATCGGGGAAGAAAAATGACTTTGCCTACCTCTGAAGGTATTCTATTGCATGAATATCAGGACGGCAGCCTGATTGAAGTGTCGTTGCCGTTTTCCACGGAATATGCCGTGCTGCTGAAAATTAACGACAACCCTTATGTTACAATGGCCTGTTCCGGTAATTACCTGCAAGAACATATTACCGGTTATTTAATCACCGAGGGTATCATCAGTGGCGCGGATCAAATTGAAAAGATGGACATTGACGAAACCAATTTAATCGTAAATGCTGTTTTGGCCAAAGATAAGATCATCGCGGAAAAACTCGAACATATTAAAATCATTACCGCCGCCGGAGGGCGAACCAAAAAAAGCCTACCGTCTGATTATTTGATTCACAAGAACCTGCCGGATGTTCGCGCGGAAGTCATTCTCGGATCCATGAGCGAATTTCTGACCTATTCACGGGAGCATGAGGCTACACATGGTGTCCACAGTGCTGCCATGTATTCGCTGGTAGGAGAGCGCTTGGTATTTTTCGATGAGATTGGAAGGCACAACGCCATCGACAAGGTCATCGGCTACGCGGCGATGAATGGCATAAGCCTGAAAGACAAGATGATCTGTTCTACCGGCCGTATCTCCAGCGAGATCGCTTTTAAAATTATTAACGCTCACGCGCCGGTGCTGGTCACGCGCGCGTCACCAACAACCCTGAGCATTAGGCTTCTACGGCAATATAATATTTTGAGTATCATCCGAGCCGTCAAGAACAGGTTCTATGTCGTGAATGGAAAGGATAAAATTGGGCTATAGGTAATGGGCTATACATAATCAGATGTAAGCGCTCTTGATCAGTCGGAAGATTTAAATCTGGACTGTAAATATTACTTCCTGCTTTTCCATGGATTATTTTCAATCATTTGAAATCTCATTAACGTTTTAAATCAAAGAATTGTTTCTAATGAAGTTTTCGGATATTTTTATTCTAGTCCTCTTAAGAGAAATAAACCAATGCTGATAAATTTTCAATATTTCTTGACAGATTATCGGATGTTACTATATAATCCCAGTTAACGTTAAGTGGATTCATTTATTGCGCTCGATGATCATATACTTTTTAAAGAGTATTCTATAAGTTATAAATGAAAACATTTAATAATGAATACCCGAACGTAAAATTTTTTCTTGACAAGTAAGAGTGGGGCAGAGTATTCGCTTAATCATTGGTTGATTGTCCAATCAAAATTTGGATTGATTATCCAATTATAATGCTTTTGGATGATCAACTCCGCAATGCGCTGTTGATTTTTTTTAATTGAACCGTCATGGATATCTTTAATATGATTATAATTAAAAAATACAATTAGTTGGAGGACTACGATGGATTTCTGGTTGAATGACGAGCA
>CAZOPH010000190.1:0-3286 GCA_964581635.1 uncultured Smithella sp. | reverse complement strand
TTATTACCATCAGGCCCAGCGGATTGTTCACCAAGCATTATGTGAAAAAAGTTTAGGGCTTTCAACCGTTATCCATTTCGACATGGATGGCTTGGGAGATTTTTTATGAGTGGAAAGAAAATCACCATCATCTTTTGCGCCGTCGCGGCATTGCTTGTCGCGGGCTTTCTGATTTGGGACGTTTCGCGCGGCAAGGTGGAAATCCTACTGGAAAGAAGCGCCATTGAAAAAGCGGCCACGACCTATTTGAAGGCTGAAAAAGAAGGCGATCTGAAGCAGGCTTATGCCCTTTTGGCCCCCTCATCCGCTTATAAGAAGACGCATTCCTATGATGAGTTTTTGAAAGATACGGCCAACTATCCTCCTGTGAAGATCAATACCTTTAAGATTGTTGACATCTATCGCCTACGGGATAACGACAGTCGGGATAACTACCCCGGCGTAGATAAATTTGTTCAGGTTGAAGTGGATGTGACCTTTGCCAACTCAGGTGAAAATAGTATTTTTAACTACTGCTTCACTTTTCTGAAGGAAAAGGGAAGATGGTACAAGGGCTGAAGTCTATAGCGGGTTTCATCGTTACTGAATAGCAAGCCATCAAGAATATTCATCAAGAGGAGGGGATTATGAAAAAAATATTAGTTGCCGTTATGGTGGTATGTACGCTTTTTATGATTCCAATCCTTGCCGATGCTGCCGCAAGACCGGGCTTTGACGACAAAGAAATCCGGATCGCCCAGTGGGGACCGCAGACTGGTCCTGCCGCACCTTGGGGATCGGTGGCAAGGGGGAGTGGCTTACTTTTTAACGTCGTCAATGAACAAGGAGGTATCCACGGTAGGATGATCAAATATTTCATCCGTGATGACCAGTACAATCCGGCCCAGACTAAGGCCGTAGTCAAGGAACTGGTCGAGCGTGAGGGAATATTTGCCTTTGTCGGCGGTGTTGGAGGAGCCTGTGGACTAGCAGTTATGGATTACCTCTCTGAAAATAAGGTAATCTGGGTTGGACCGTCAGCTGCCATTACTCAATTTGTTTTCCCGGTAAAACCTTACCTGTTTGCTGTATATCCATTGTACGAGGACGAGGGCAGTATTCTCGCGAAATACGTTGTGGAAAAGCTTCAGGCCAAGAAGATCGGGTTCTTTTACCAGAATGATGCTTATGGCAAGGATGGGCTTGAGGGGGCTAAAAAAAGGCTTGCAAAATACAAAATAAAATTCGTGGAAGAGCTCTCGGTTGAACCCGGCGAAAAAGACCTTTCCTCACAGATGCTGAAATTCAAGAATTCCGGGGCTGAGGTGATCATCATGTTTGTTAATCCTACCTCTGCCGTCATCGCTCTGAAGACCTGTGCCACTATAGGCTACAAACCGCAGTGGGTGTCTTCTAATACTCTATCAGACTACGGACTCATGTTCAAGATTACAGGTGGTCTCTGGGAAGGTGTCATTACCGGTGCTTTCGGCATGACACCCACAGCTGACCATCCTCTCATGAATATGTACAGAGAGGCCGGAAAGAAGTACGCCCCTGAAGAAAGATGGGGAACATTCTATCTCGCAGGCATTGTTTTTGCCGACCCCTTGGTGGAGGCGCTCAAACGCGTAGGACCTAAACTGAGCACGGAGGCCTGCTTGAAAGCGTTGAATTCCATTAAAGGTCACCAGACCATCGGACCCAAGGTGACCTGGAGGCCGGAAATCCATCAGGGTACAGACTCCATCCAGATCCAGAAATGCGGGCCTGGTGGAAGTCACATCCTATTGCAGGACTGGACGCCTAACGATTTGGCTACCTGGAAGAAGAAATAGGTTAAAATGTGGGAAGTTGAAAATTCTGCGTCTTTTTGGGTGACATCACAGCCAGTGTACAATTCAGGACATGGGAGATGTGAGGAGGTTTTATGAAAAAAGCTTTGATTGCTGTAATGATTGTATGCTCATTCTTTCTAATGACGATTCTGGCCTATGCTGAAGCTAAACCGGGCTTTGACGATAAAGAGATTCGCATCGCTCAATTCGGCCCCCAGACAGGCCCTGCCGCCCCCTGGGGTGCAGTTGCTCGTGGAGGTGCCCTGCTAGCTGCAGTAGTCAATGCAGAGGGCGGTATCCACGGCCGAAAAATTAAGTACTTCATCCGAGACGATCAGTACAATCCTGCCGTAGCCCAGATGGTCGTCAAAGAGCTTGTGGAAAGAGAAGGTATCTTCGCCTTCACCGGCGGTGTTTCCGGGGCCGGGGGGCATGCGGTAAAAGACTATTTGGCACAGAACAAGATACTCTGGGTTGTTCCAGGTACCGCTGCACTTAACACGGTGGCTGATCGGGACAAAGATGGAATGCCGAGCCGTTATCGTTTCTGCTCATACCCCCTCTTCGAGGACGAGGCGAGTATTGTCACAAAATATGCCGTGGAAAAACTCGGGTACAAGAAAATTGGTATCGTCTACCAGAACGACGTGTTCGGCAAAGGTGGACTGGCGGGATTAAGACAGCGCTTGGCAAACTACAAGATGAAACCGGTGGAAGAGGTTTCTATGGAACCCACGGAAAAGGATCTGTCCTCCCAATTGCTCAGGATGAAGAATTCCGGTGCGGAATGCGTACTCATGTGGGTGAGCCCTACCCTAGCGATCATCACGCTTAAGACATCTCAAACCATCGGATACAAGCCTCAGTGGATCGCTTTTGACGGCCTTTCCGATTACCAGATGATGCAGAAGATAACCGGAGGGCTCTTTGAAGGGGTGATTACGGCTGCATTTGTACCTCCTATTGATTCTAAAGACCCACTGGTGTCAAAGTACCGGGAAGCCGCAAAGAAATATACGCCAGAGGAACGCTGGGGAACCTATTATCTCGCAGGTGTCCAATTCCTCGAGCCTCTGATTGAGGCACTCAAACGTACCGGTCCCAAACTGAGCACAGAGGCCGTCATCGTGGAGCTGAATAAATTTAAAAAATGGAAAGGATTGGGAGCACCGATCACTTGGACGCCGCAGATCCATCAGGGCACTGATTCGGTCCAAATCCAGAAGTGCGGTCCCGGCGGCAGTTACATCCTGCTGCAGGATTGGACATCCAACGAACTGGCCACCTGGAAGAAAAAATAGAATGAAGAGCAGCACTGAAGAATATTGAGCATTATAGCATCGAAAATACTGATAAAAAGGAGGGGTTATGAGAAAAGTACTTATCGCAGTTATGATTGTATGTACGGTTTTTATGATTGCAAGCATAGCCGGCGCAGCCAAGCCGGGATTTGATGACAAAGAAATCCG
>CAZOPH010000189.1:0-3290 GCA_964581635.1 uncultured Smithella sp. | reverse complement strand
GATCTGCAATGCACTTACATTGCCATTCCCCAGGCTGGCTCGACGCATGCCATGGTCCTTTCCAAACCTTTCTGGCTCTGGGGCGCGGAGATGGGCGTAAACGAAAAAGGCGTGGTCATCGGAAACGAAGCCTTATTCACCAAGGTCAAACCGGAAAAGGCTCCGGGGCTCATCGGCATGGATCTCTTAAGGTTGGCTCTGGAAAGAAGCGCCAACATCGAAGAGGCGGCACAAATGATCATCGAGTTTTTGAAAAAGTATGGACAGGCGGGGCCTTGTGGATACCGCGACAAGCAGTTCACTTACATGAACTCGTTTATCATCATGGACAGACAAGGCATCATCAAACTGGAAACAGCGGGCCGAGATTATGCGCTTCAGCGCCTTGGCGGTTATGCCGTGATCTCCAACGGAATCACCATCGCCAAAAACTGGGATGCATCATCACTGGCAGAAGGTGCGGATTTCAGTAAATTCAGCGATCCTTTCATGACTTATTTTTCGGGAAGCGCTTTTCGCAAAGACCACAACCAGGCTTCCATCCTCAAGGCAAAAGGCGCCATCGGCGCAACCGATGTCTTTGCCCTGTTGAGGGACCACTTTGCCGACGCACCGGCCAAGGGCTTCAACCGCGATGTGTGTATGCACGCATCCGACCCGCTGATTCGAAAGTCTCAGACAACAGGCTCCCTGGTTGTGGAATTACACCCGAATGACCAGTTCAGAATATTTGTTGCCGGAGGGTCTGCTCCGTGCTTGACTGCGTTCAAACCATTGATACCCGCAGCGCCCATCCGGGATCTCAGCATCGGGGCCGGTCATTATTCCGATCAATCATTCTGGTGGAGGCATGAGGCCTATCACATGAACGCGATCCTGCGCTATGAAATCGTCAGGCCCCTGGTTTCAAAATATATTCTGGACAGGGAATCTCAGTGGACGGCCCGCCTGCCCGCTCATGCCTGGAACAGCGCAGATCCGCTATTGACTGAAATTTCTTCCGAAGCATTCAGGGAATCGGACCGTCAGGAAAAAGCCATGATTGAGCGGATGAAAGAAATCAAAAAGACTGCATCCAGTCTGTCCGCCTGGTTTTGGAAGCGTATGGCTCGCCGATCAGGAGTGCCCCTGGTATGATCTGCCAGATAAGGAATTCCGGGGTAAGGTCAACAGCTTGACAAGCCATTCCAACCAACCTATACTTTCTTCCACGAAAGCAAGTTTCTATCAAATATCAAGAAAATGGAGGCACTGTGAATATTTACATCGATTATAACAAGCGCATCAAAAAGATACAGGAAGAAATGAAGAAGGCCGATCTCGATGTCTTCGTTGGCACGCGAACGGTAAGTTTAAGCTATGTGGCCGGCGCTTTCATTCCCTGGAGAAGCGCAGTGGTCGTATCGAAAGACGGATACATAGGTCTCATTACTATGCTGATCGACTGTGAGCGATTGAAGAATGAATCCTGGTTAAGCAATATTTCACCCTACGCTCCTCTGCCCGGTATGGACCTCATGGACCTCATCATACACTTCATCAAGCAGAATGGCGCAGAACATGGAAGAATTGGCGTGGAGCTTGGCCATTCGCCTCGCGGGAACACAGGATATTTGTTCGCCACGGAATACGAATTGTTAAAAAATGCACTGCCGGAGGCAAAATTTGTCAACGCCCTCAATGTGGTGGACAGAGCCTCCTATATCAAAGAACCGGGCGAAATCAAGCTTCTGCGTCAGGCCGCCGCCATGGCGGACGCCGCCATAGATTGTGTGAAAACTTCTATAGAGATCGGCATGACTGAAACTCAAATAGCCGGCATCGGCGAAATGGAACTGCGCCGTCTCGGCAGTGAATATCACTGGGCTGTTACCGGATCATCGGAGATAGCATCCGGATACCGTGCAACGTATGGCATGAACGGGACAACCCAGCCCACCCAGAAAATAGTGCAGAGAGGTGAAAATATCATCGTCGATTTGCATCCGCTTTATCAGTTATATCCTTCAGATCTAGCCCGCAATTTCATTTTAGGAAAGCCGTCTCCGGAACAAAGGAAACTGGCCGATGCTTATCTGACGACAGCGGAAACGATTGTCCGGAATTTCAAGGCAGGGGAAAAAGTCGGCGATGTTCACAAGGCGGTCATGGATCGAGTGACTGAACTTGGGTATGCCCAGCACACGATTCCCTCTTTTGGTCACGGGCTCGGAGTATTCGGTCATGAATGGTATCCGGCTATCATCAGCAATGAAGAATTCCGCGATGTTGTTCTGGAAGAGAATGTTGTCGAAGTAGCCTTCCTGGCCATGAGCGTTCCCGGGGTATGCGGCATGAGATTAGAATGCCCGGTTCTGGTTACAAAGGATGGCGGAGAAATGCTCTGCAAAACGCCTTTGGAACTAACGGTGATTGATATTTAATAAATAGATGCCTGCATAATAGATGCGCAAGGCGGTGCTGATGACGGCAAGGATTCCTGAAAAAATAATCGATTTCCATGTTCATTTATTCCCGGATAAGCTTTTTGACGCCATCTGGAATTCCTTTGTTAAAAATTATAATTGGAACATCATTCATCAATATTATTACAGGGAATGCATCACGCGTCTGAGGCAAGCAGGCGTCGGCGTCATTGTGTATTCCAACTATGCCCACCGTGCCGGCATCGCTGAAGGGCTAAATCGGTGGAACACAGATATTCTAAAGGAATATGAAGACCTCTACTGCTTCGCAGCGTATCACCCGGACGATGATCATGCGCTGGAAATGGCGGAGCGGCTTCTCGAAAATCCGAAGATCCTCGGTTTCAAACTCCAACTCCTTGTCCAGAATTTTTATCCGTATGACGAGCGGCTCTTTCCCCTGTACGAGATGATTCTTCAAAAAAATAAACACCTATTGTTGCACACAGGCACAGGACCCGTGGGCAATAAATATGTCGGTCTTGAACCTTTTCTGAAGGTGCTCGAAAAATTCCCGGAGCTGCCCGCAACGGTTGCCCACATGGGGGCGCATGAATACAAAGGTTTCATCGGACTCCTGGACCGGTATCCGGGATTGTACCTGGATACCGCCTTCTGTTTTTTGCCGCCGCCGTATGACGGATATAACCTGGGCCCCGATTATCTCGAAAAATATCAATCAAGAATTTTATATGGATCGGATTATCCCAACCTGATAACGCCGTGGGAGGCGGAGGTTGAAAACCTTCTGAAAATGAATCTCTCGCAGGAATTTTACGATAAAATTTTTCATGATAACGGCATGGCACTGATCCGTTCCCTGAC
>CAZOPH010000188.1:1769-3299 GCA_964581635.1 uncultured Smithella sp. | reverse complement strand
ACATAGAAGGAAAATTCATGAAAATTAAATTTCTCGGGGCCGCGAGAACCGTCACCGGCTCGTGTTATGTTATTGAAACGAATCAGGCGCGATTTGCCATTGACTGCGGCATGCATCAGGGATCTGATTCCATTGAAAGACGCAATCTGGATACCACGCCTTATGACCCAGCCAAGATTGATTTCTTTATTATCACCCATGCGCATATCGATCATTCGGGACTGCTGCCCCGCATGACGCAGAATGGTTTTCGGGGGCCCATTTACGCCACAGAACCGACCGGCGATCTGCTCAAAATACTGCTTCTGGACAGCGCACATATCCAGGAGGTGGAAGCAGCCGGGAAAAACAAAAGATTGCAGCGCACGGGAATGAAAGCGGATGCAACACCGCTTTACACAACTAAGGACGCCGAAGCGGTGACGCCGTTTATCAAAACCCGGAAATATGATGAAATCTTCAGTCCGGCCCCGGGCATCAGTGTCCGGTTCCAGGATGCAGGCCACATTCTGGGTGCGGCGATGGTGGAATTGTTTGTTGAAGAAAATGGCTCAACCACGAAACTGGTTTTTTCCGGTGATATCGGCCGTCCCAATCAGCTTTTGATGAAAGATCCCAGTTCGCTGCGGCAGGCGGATTTTCTGTTCATGGAATCGACCTACGGCAACCGTAATCACAAAGGCGAACAGGAAAGCCTCGAAGAACTGGCCGAGGCCATCCGGTATAGTTACAAAAATGGAGAGAAGGTGGTCATCCCCGCTTTTGCCGTGGAAAGAACGCAGGAGATTCTTTATTCGCTGCACCTTCTTTTGCGCGACGGCAAGTTGCCCAAAGACATGCCGGTCTATCTGGACAGTCCGCTAGCCATCAAAGCCACGGAAATCTTCCGCCGCTATCGTTCCTATCTGGACGGGGAAACGCAAACGCTTTTGAAAAACGGCGAAGATCCGCTTCACCTCCCCAACCTGATCTTGTCCACCACCACCGCGGATTCCATCCGGATCAACGAAACGCGGGAACCGGCTATCGTGATTTCCGCAAGCGGAATGTGCAACGCGGGACGCATTAAACACCACCTTCGTCACAACTTATGGCGACCCGGCGCCAGCATTGTCTTTGTCGGCTTCCAGGCGGAGGGCACACCGGGCCGCAAGATCGTTGACGGCGCAAAAAAAATCCGTATTAATAATGAGGAAATCGCCGTGGCGGCGAAAGTCTTTACCATCAACGGATTCTCTGCTCATGCGGGCCAGGACCAACTCCTTGATTGGCTCAAGGATTTTCAAACTCAGACCATGCAGGTCTTCCTGGTGCACGGGGAATTTTCCGCGCAGGGCCATCTGGCAACTTTAATCCGCGAAAAGTTCGGCCTGTCCGTGACCATACCGGAATACCTGGAAGAAATCCTGCTGAAACCCGGCACGCCCATCGAGGAAATCAAGCAACCCCTCACGGTGGCTCCCAAACTTAACCTGTCGCCGCTTTTTGCCGACTTAAAAACAAAACTGGATGCCGTGGGTAACAAGATGG
>CAZOPH010000188.1:0-1669 GCA_964581635.1 uncultured Smithella sp. | reverse complement strand
GGTTTAATGGTTTAATGGTTTAACGGCTGGTTTGATGGGAATTGAACGTTTTGAAGATATTGATGCATGGCAATTAGCCCGCGAATTGACCAGATCTGTGTATCGTCTGACCAAAATGCCCGGCTTCGCACATGACTACGGGCTAAAAAGGCAGATACAGGAAGCGGCCGGATCAGCCATGCATAATATTGCCGAAGGTTTCGACGCCGAGACCAACACAGAATTTATACGGTTTCTGCGCTACGCCAAGCGGTCCTGCTCTGAAGTTCAGAGCGAACTCTATGTTGCTTTGGATGAGACCTACATATCTATGACTGAATTTCAGGATACATACGAACAGGCCAGGCGCACACGCGCCGCCATCCGGGGATTCATCAACTATCTCAAGAAGTATGAAACAGAGAGAATCAACCGCTGAACCGTTGAACCTCTGAACCTCTGAACCTTAGGCCTTCAACCTTCAGTTCCGTGCCTCGTACCACTCAGATGGGGCTACGTAAATCCTTGCCGAAAATCCAGAAGTAAATCGTCCCCGCCAGACCGCAGGCAAAGGCCATCAGGAAATTGACCTGCGGTGAGATTTCCCACAGAAATGCGCCGCCGAATGCGGCAACCGATACGATAACGTCCCGGCTCAGATAATACAGTCCGAACATGCCCGCTTTTTTCCCCTCCGGCGCCAGATCCATGATCAGCGCCTTGCGTGTGGGTTCGCCGAATTCCTTTAATCCCCGGACAATAAAGGCGACCACCATCATCCAGAAGCTGTGGGAAAATAAAATAATCAGCGGAAACAGTGTGAAATTGAAAAAGGTGATGACGACGAACGGCTTTTTTGTGGATCGGTCGGCCAGATAGGCAACCGGAATATAGACCAAAACGGCGGTGAGCATTTCAATGGCAGTGAGCAGGCCGAACTGGGCGGCAGTGATGCCGTTGTATTTGATGCACCAGACGACGACAAAGGCGTAAGGAATCTGTTCGGCAAATCGGATGAGGGTATCCGAAATCAACAGATTACGCAGTGACGGGCTCATGAAACGCCAGAGGCGTGAAGGCCGTTTTTCCGCCAGGCCTTTCGGGGCATCGGGAGCAATCATTTTCTGCTGAAGAAGAATGGAAACAATGCCCAGCAAAAAAGCGCCGGCAAAAGCCAGACGCACGCCATCCTTTTCGCCGTAAATGCCGATGAGCACACCGCCGAAAATCGGACCCAGCGCCATCGGCACCCGTCGAACCAGAGAATGCAGGGTGACGCCCATGGTGCGTTTGTCCTGGGGTAAGACGTCGGAAACCAAACTCATGGTGGCCGGAAGCGATACGGCCGACCAGGCCAGAAAAAATAACGCACCGAGAATCACAGCCTGCCAGTAAGGAAAAACAATAACAATGCCGTAACCGGCAAGCGAAATCAAATTGAAGATCAGCAGGGCCTTCTTATATCCCAACCGGTCACTTAAGTAGCCGCCGGGAAAGGCGTAAAGCGCGGAAATCAGGTTGGTTAGGCCCCCCAGAAGCCCGATGGTCAGAGCGCCGCCGCCCAGCGCCATGAGGTAGATCGGCAAGAAGCGCTCGGCCATGCGTTCGCCCAGGCCCACAAGAACCACCATCAGCAGCAGGGCGATCATGCTTTTTTTCAGGCCGAAGAACTTTGTAATTTTGTGCCACT
>CAZOPH010000187.1:0-3308 GCA_964581635.1 uncultured Smithella sp. | reverse complement strand
CCCATCACAATCAGCAGGTCAATTTCCTCCAAAGCGGGCAGGTTTGCCGATTTAAAAAAAGGCGTGCAGGTGATGGTGTAACCGGCAGTCGTAAGCCATGATCGGATGCTGCCGATATCTTCAAAGGGCACGTGTTTGAAATAATGGGCATTCATTGAATGATGATTTCTTTTTTAAAACGTTATCCGATAGCCATTCGTCCGTTTTCTCCGGTGCGGATGCGGATGCATTCCTCCAACGGAACAATGAAAATTTTACCATCGCCTATATTACCGGTGCGCGCGCCTTCAATAATCGCTTCCAGCGTGGGTTTGACATAGTCATCATTGACTGCGATTTCAAAGCGCACACGATCCAGAAGATTTCCTTCGGTAATGATCCCGTCGCGGGTATCTGTTTTACCAACCTGTGCTCCACAGCCGACCACATCGGAAACTGTGATTTTACCTACCTTCACGTTGCGTAGCGCCTGTTTGACGTCTTTCAGCTTGTTGGATTGTACGATTGCTATGACAAGTTTCATAATGTTTCTCCTTTCATCTTCTTATAAAAAATTCCAATCCGCCGCGGCAATTTATTGGGACAAATTATCGCGGCGGGGAAATTGATTCCATCTCAAAAAGCAAAACTCAAAATTACTCCGCCGTAGAGGTAGGAACTATCTCTGTCGGACGGAGTGGTGCCCTGCAGGCCGCGTCCTCTCATTTCGTATTTGGCGTCGCTCGAAAGCGGGAAGACGTACGTCATCGTTGGTGTGACGGTCAGGTTTGAGATGACATTGATTGGCAGAGAAATGGAGACCACGCCGTCATGCAGATTGTTAAACTTGTCTGTGGTGGCCACCGAATTGCTGTCAAATTCCGGATAGGTCGTTTCATCTTCACTCTTGAGATAGCTTACCTGCGCCGCCAGCTTCAGGCCGATCTTCTCATGCAGCGCGAAGGTATGGGAAACGCCCAGGGTTGCATACCATTGATGGTAATGGTCGATTTCCTTGTAAACGGTCAGGGTCGGCGCCAGCAGGGTATCCAGACCCAGGCTCACAAATAGTTCCTGGGAATCGAGCAGGTCCGGTCCGCCGGGAGTCGTTGCTGAAAGGCCATAGTAGATATAACCTGCGCCCGCCTGGACCATGCCGAATTTCCGCGAATAGGAAAGAGTGACATCCGTTTCCGTAAAGTTGGATGAATAACTCTGGTCGCCGGCTGCGTATGGTTTTGTATCGATATTTCCCCAGAGGTTGACGGTAAATCCCTTGTAGTTTGCCGTAACGGACGGCTGAATCACAACGGAATGGCGGGTCAGCTCCTGACCTCTCCAGATATAGGCGCTTAAAATACTGGCGGCTACTTCGCCGGTTACCTTGTCTTCTTCCGGCGCGGGGGCAGCCGCTTTGGTCTCAGCAGCGGGTTTGGCCTCGTCTGCCGACCAACCCGTCAGAGGAGACGATGCCAGCATCAGCGCCGCCAAAAATAGAATCCATGTGCTTTTCAAGTTCTTCATTTTCCGTTCTCCTTTTTGTTATTCCGACTCATATTGAGTGCAATCGATTTCATATTTATGGATCTTCCCCGCCAAAACACGTTTCGTTGTTCCCAGAATCTGCGCGGCTACCCTGGTATCGCCGTGCGTTTTTCTCAAGGCGTGAATGATGACCGTTTTTTCGCAGTCTGAAACACAACGCTCCAACGTATTTTCTTTCGCATATGTTTTGTCGTTATCCATAGTGATGATCTCACCCGATGGCGACACCGCCGCGTTCGCCGGAGCTAATGCGGATGCACTCGGCAAGCTCCACGACAAAGATCTTACCGTCGCCGACCGATCCGGTATGCGCGCCTTTGGTAATCGCGGCAATGGTCGGTTCAACAAAGGCTTCATTGACGGCGATGTCCAGCCGGACTTTATTGATCAGGCCGCCCGCTTCTTTGGCGCCGCGATAGACTTCCGTAACGCCTTTCTGCCGACCCTGACCTACCACATTGGTAACGGTCATTAAATTCACATCCACGGTTTCCAGCTCTCTTTTGACAGCCTCCAGCTTATGCGGCTGGATAATAGCAATCACTAGTTTCATGGTTCATTCCTCCTATTCAATCACGGTGTAAGCCGCTTCGCTTTGTTGGGTCAAATCCAGACCGATGAGTTCATTTTTCTCTTCCACCCGCATACCGAGGACGGCATCCACAATCTTGTAAATGATGAAGGTCATGAATGCAGCGAAGGCAACTGCGACCAAAAGCGACAGAAATTGAATAAACAGTTGGTGAGCGTTCCCGAAAAACAGGCCATTCGCTCCTGCCGCATTGACAGCCTTTTCCGCGAATAATCCAGTCGCGATTGTTCCGACAGCGCCACCCACGCCGTGCACGCCGAAAGCATCCAGCGAATCATCATAACCGAGTTTACCTTTGATGATGGCGACAGCCGTGTAACAGACCATGGCGACGATCATTCCGATAAACACAGCATTCATCGGGTTGACAAACCCGCAGGCCGGGGTGATGGCGACCAGTCCCGCAACCGCGCCGGTGGCAGCCCCCAGAATGGTTGGGGTGCCATTGTGCCACCATTCCACAAGCGCCCAGGTCAAACCCGCCGCCGCCGTGGCAATATGCGTTGTAATGAAGGCATTACCAGCTAAACCATCTGCCGCCAGCGCGCTACCCGCGTTAAAGCCGAACCAGCCAAACCACAAAAGAGCAGCGCCCAGGACCGTAAAAGGTAGGTTGTGCGGACGAATAGGCTTATGGTTGTAGCCGATACGTTTTCCCAGCAGGAGAGCAAGCACCAGCGCCGAAATACCGGAACTCACATGCACAACGATGCCGCCGGCGAAATCGAGCGCGCCTAATCCCCTCAGCCATCCACCCGGATTCCATACCCAGTGAGCCAGTGGATCATAAACGAGGGTTGCCCACAAAATGGTGAAGAGCAGAAAGGCGGAAAACTTCACCCTTTCTGCATACGCGCCGATGATCAACGCCGGCGTGATGATGGCAAACATGGCTTGGAAAATCATAAAGACGGAATGCGGAATCGTCTTGGAATAATCCGGGTTCGGCAACGCCCCTACGCCGGAAAGGCCGATCCAGTCCAAATTGCCGATGATGCCGTGAAAAGAAGGCCCGAACGCCAGCGAATACCCGAAAAGCATCCACTGCAGAGAGATGACGCAGACGATGATAAAGCACTGCATCAAAATGGACAGGACGTTCTTGCGGCGAACCAATCCTCCGTAGAAAAATGCCAGTCCCGGTATGGTCATCAACAGGACCAATGCGCTGGCGGTTAGAACCCACGCTGTA
>CAZOPH010000186.1:0-3347 GCA_964581635.1 uncultured Smithella sp. | reverse complement strand
TGAAAGATCCCCGCCTGCACGCGGTGACGATTACGGCAGTCAAAATGACGGATGATCTGCGCAACGCCAGGATTTATTTTGTCGAAATGGGCAAAGATGAATGCAGCGAAGAAATTTTGACAGGTCTGAGTAAAGCCAAGGGGTTTGTGCGGCGGGAATTGGGCCATCGTTTGCAGCTCCGCTTAGTGCCGGATATTGTTTTTGTACACGATAAGTCATTTGGCTACGGCAACCGTATTGAAAAACTGCTGGCCGAGATCGCCAAACAGGACGAAGGTCATGATTAAAGAAATACTGGCGGCAATTTCTGCAGGGAAGAAATTTTTAATTACAGCGCATGTTCGCCTGGATGGGGACGCGCTGGGTTCGGAACTGGCCCTATATTTGATGCTAAGGGATTTAGGTAAGGAAGCGGTGATTTACAACCAGGATGCCACGCCTGAACACTACCGTTTTTTGCCCGCTGCTGAACACATTGTTCACGATCTTAAGCATATTGAAAGATATGATGTCGGTTTTGTCCTCGATTGTTCAGAACTGGACCGCGTGGGCAAGATTTCTGCGGATGTGGTCAGGATTAAGACGTTGATTAATATTGATCACCACGTATCCAATGGCGGTTTTTGTAAATTGAAGCTGCTGGATCCAAAGGCCAGCTCCACGGGAGAACTGCTCTATCGTTTAATGCGTAAAATGCATGTGAAGATGACGAAAGACATCTGCACAAATCTCTACGCGGCTATTTTAACGGATACGGGTGGTTTCCGCTATTCCAATACGCATCAGGAGACGCTCTGGGCAGCCGGTGACCTGGTGGAAGGAGGCGCGGACCCGCAGTGGATTTCCGAAAATATTTATGAAAGCGATCCGCCGGCCAAACTTCAGTTGTTGTCCAGAGTTCTGAAAACATTAACCCTGGATATGGGAACAAGAACCGCATCGCTGACGGTTACACGGAAACATTTACAGGATGCCGGTGCCTCCATGGAACATACGGATGGTTTTATTGATATTCCCCGGACGGTCAAGGGGATTGACATTGCGATGCTCTATACGCAAATGGGGGAAAAACAATTTAAGTTGAGCCTGCGTTCCAAGGGCAAGGTCAACGTGGAAAAAATCGCTCGACAATTCGGCGGCGGAGGTCATGTCAATGCCGCGGCCTGCCGGATTGATGGCAATATTCATGAGATCAAACAGCGGGTGCTGGAAGCGGTTAAGGAATTATAGGTGCTGATGGACGGTATTGTGGTGATTGACAAACCGGCAGGTCTTACTTCCCACGATGTCGTGAGTGAAGTCAAAAGAATCCTGGGCGCAAGGAAAGCAGGTCATACCGGAACGCTGGATCCTATGGCAACAGGTGTTTTGCCGGTTTGCATCAATGAGGCGACAAAACTGGCGCAGTTTTTATCGGCGGAAAAGAAAATCTATCTGGCGACCATGCTTTTGGGAGTTCAGACGGACACGCAGGATACAGAAGGGAAGGTCACTCAAAAGTCGGATAGGGTTGTTCCCGAAGAAGATATTCGCGGGGCGTTGAATCGCATGGTAGGTAAGATAAAACAGGTCCCGCCCGCTTATTCGGCTCTGAAGCATAAAGGCAAGCCTTTGTTTAAGTACGCCCGTGCAGGAGAGTTTCCTGAAATATCGGCGCGGGACGTGGAGATATTCAGTTTGAACGTGAGGGACATTTCCTTTCCTTACGTGACGTTTGATATTTCCTGCTCCAAGGGGACGTATATCCGGACTGTCTGCTCAGATGTCGGTAAGGCGTTGGGCTGCGGGGCGACTTTATCCGGTTTGCGCAGGCTCCAGAGTGGCTTTTTTACCGAAGACATGGCTTTGTCTCTGAAAGACGCCCCTGTGGTGGAAAAAAGGAAGGAATTGCTGGCTAAAATGCTGCCGATGGCGCAATCCCTGCGCATATTTTCCGCCATTGAAGTCAGTGAATCGCTGGCCGACAAACTGCGGGCCGGATTTCAGCCGGATGTGGAGATGATGCGGCAAAATGTTCTTCCTTTTCTTGCGGCGGGAGATATGATAAAGTTTATCAGTCCAGCCGGTCATTTGGTGGCGGTAGCTGAAATGCAAATGCCGACCAGCGAGATGGCTCATCGAGATGGCAGAACCCAGGCGGCCAGGATGCTCAGGATATTTAACGTTACAAATTAATTAACAACTGAAATAAAAAAGGAACTTAGAAGAGGGAGGAAGAAAGCGTGTTAACTTTGGAAAAGAGAAAAACATTAATCGAGGACTATCGACTTCACGAGAAAGATACTGGTTCTCCGGAAGTACAGATTGCTCTTTTGAGCGCCAGAATTGAATATTTAACGGAGCATTTTAAGGCGCACCAGAAAGACCATCACTCACGGCGCGGACTGCTGAAGCTCGTTGGACAGAGAAGAAGATTGCTCAATTACATCAAAGAAGATGATGTGGAGCGTTACAGAAACATAATCAAACGTCTGGGGCTCAGGAAGTAACAAGAGCCATACAAGGGCGGAAGGCAAAAGTGTAACCGATTGGACAAGTATTCATTAATACCTGCGTCAATCGGCTTTTGCGTTTCGCCCTTGAATTTCCTGGCCCAGGCAACAACCCAAGTTAGGTGGAGGAAAGTTGATGAGTAAGATATTTAGTGCGGATTTTGCGGGGCGTAATTTTTCGCTGAAGACGAATTACGTGGCCGCGCAAGCGGACGGTTCCATGCTGGTTTATTACGGCGATACCGTCGTGCTGGTAACGGCGGTGTCTTTAAAGAGTGTCCGAGAAGGTGTGGATTTTTTGCCACTGACGGTGGACTATCAGGAAATGACTTTTGCCGCTGGAAAAATTCCGGGCGGGTTTTTTAAAAGAGAGGGGCGTCCCAATGAACGCGAAATTTTAACGTCGCGTATCATTGATCGTGCATTGCGTCCCTTATTCCCCAAAGGATACTATTCGGAAACACAGCTGGTCGCCACGGTGCTGTCCGTGGACAAGGAAAATGACTCGGATGTCGCGGCGATGATCGGCGCGTCAGCCGCCTTGGAGATATCCGATATCCCGTTTAAGGGACCGATTGCCGGCGTACGTGTCGGCCGGATCGGAGGCGAGTTGGTCGCGAATGCCTCGCCGGAAAAAATGCAGGAAAGCGAGATGAACCTTTTCCTGGTGGGACGTAAAGTTACGCCTGGTAAAACAGGCCGTCCCTATGACGTCGAACTGGTGATGATGGAAGGTGAGGCCAAAGAGGTTTCGGAAGACATTATCGTGGACGCCATCAAATTCGGGCTGGAGGCCGTCCGCCCGATGATTGATTTACAGGATCAGGTGCGTGCGGCGATCGGCAAAGACAAAAG